>DAORSF010000403.1:0-2812 GCA_035443405.1 Burkholderiaceae bacterium
ATCGGCGCAAGAACATCGTGCAAGCGTGTTGCCGTTCCTACGCTAATGAATTCGGTGCAAAGAAAACGCCGGGCCCGAGGGCCCGGCGTCTCTGCGAAGTCGCCGCAGCGAAGGGAAGGGCTCCCCGCGGGCACCGCGTGCCGCGTCGTCGTTGCCGACTGCTCCTTCCTTCGTGCTGCGATCGACCTCAATTCGGTTCCTGTTGTCAGTCCCAGGCCAGCGCACCGCCGGTCTGGTACTCGATCACGCGCGTTTCGAAGAAATTCCGTTCCTTCTTCAGGTCGATCATCTCGCTCATCCACGGGAAGGGGTTCTCTTCCTGCGGGAACATCGGGTCGAGACCGATCTGCTGCGCGCGCCGGTTGGCGATGAAGCGGAGGTAGCCCTTGAACATCGGCGCGTTCAGCCCGAGCACGCCGCGCGGCATCGTGTCTTCGGCGTACGCGTACTCGAGCTCGACCGCGCGCTGGAACAGGCCGCGGATCTCGTCGCGGAACTGCGGCGTCCACAAGTGCGGGTTCTCGAGCTTGATCTGGTTGATCAGGTCGATGCCGAAATTGCAGTGCATCGACTCGTCGCGAAGGATGTACTGGTACTGCTCGGCCGCGCCGGTCATCTTGTTCTGGCGGCCCAACGCGAGGATCTGCACGAAGCCGACGTAGAAGAACAGCCCCTCCATCAGGCACGCGAACACGATCAGGGAGCGCAGCAGCTTCTGGTCGCTCTCCGGCGTGCCGGTGACGAAGTTCGGGTCGGTCAGCGTGTCGATGAACGGGATCAGGAACTCGTCCTTGTCGCGGATCGACGCGACCTCGTGGTACGCGTTGAAGATCTCGCCTTCGTCGAGTCCGAGCGACTCGACGATGTACTGGTAGGCGTGTGTGTGGATCGCCTCCTCGAACGCCTGGCGCAGCAGGAACTGGCGGCATTCGGGGGCCGTGATGTGGCGATACGTGCCGAGCACGATGTTGTTCGCGGCCAGCGAATCGGCGGTGACGAAGAAGCCGAGGTTGCGCCTGACGAGGCGCCGCTCGTCTTCCGTCAGCCCGTTCGGGTCCTTCCACAGTGCGATGTCGCGGCTCATCGCGATTTCCTGCGGCATCCAGTGGTTCGCGCAGGTGGCGAGGTACTTCTCCCACGCCCACTTGTACTTGAAGGGCACCAGCTGGTTGACGTCTGCGCCGCCGTTGATGATGCGCTTGTCCTCGACGCGCACGCGGCGCGTGCTCTGCGAAACCTGCGAACCGGCGTGTCGGCGGGCCTCGGCGGACGGCGGCGGCAATGTCCCCGGCATCACCGGCGCCAGCGCGATTTCGGCGAAGGCCGGTGCAGCTGCAGCAGCGACCGGCAGGACCGGTGCTCGGGTTGGCGCCGGCTGTACCGGCGCAGAGGAAATCGGTTCGTCCCAGGACAGCATCTGATGTCTCGCTTCAATACTTTCAGGTAACTACCTGTATTGCCGCGAGATCCCGCTGTTATTCACAAGCGGGATCTTACGGCCCATGTGGATTGCTTGCAACGATTGGGCGACATTCGGCTTGACTTGGCCGACATTTTGTCGGTGTCCACGCAACAGATCGCTCGCACGATCACGCTTCGCAGGCCGTGTCAAGTTGCGTCGCACTCACTGACACGCTTCGCACCCGGGATCGTCGATCGCGCAGAACTTCGGCGACGACGCATCGATCGCGACCTCCGCCGACGCGTTCACCGAATGGCCGGCGCCAGGCTGCGAAGTCGCCGCCTGCGAAGCGCCGTACGAGAAACCCGCGTTCATCGCACCGTCGGCCGACACCGAGTTGAGTTGCCCGATCTTGTCGGTGGTCGACTTCTCCGCACTGGTCGCACCGAGCGTGCGCAGGTAATAGGTCGTCTTGAGCCCGCGCAGCCACGCCAGCGTATAGGTCTCGTGCAGCTTTCGGCCCGAGGCCCCCGCCATGTAGATGTTCAGCGACTGCGCCTGGTCGATCCATTTCTGCCGTCGCGAAGCGCACTCGACCAGCCAGCTCGGATCGACCTCGAACGCGGTCGCGTAGATGGCGCGCAGTCCGGACGGTATCCGGTCGATCTTCGCCAGCGATCCGTCGAAGAACTTCAGGTCGGCGATCATCACCTCGTCCCACAGACCGAGCTTCTTCAGGTCGCGCACGAGGTAGTCGTTGACCACCGTGAACTCGCCCGACAGGTTCGACTTGACGTAGAGGTTCTGGTAGGTCGGCTCGATGCAGGCCGACACGCCGATGATGTTCGAGATCGTCGCCGTCGGCGCGATCGCCACGCAGTTCGAGTTGCGCATGCCGTGCTCGCGGATGCGCTCGCGCAGCGCCTCCCAGTCGAGGCTTTCGGTCGCGTCGACCTCGACGTAGCCGCCGCGCTGTTCGGCCAGCAGCTTCAGCGTGTCGTGCGGCAGGATCCCGCGGTCCCACAGCGAGCCGCCGAAACTGGAGTAACGGCCGCGCTCCGCGGCCAGCTCGGTCGACGCCCAGTAGGCGTGGTAGCAGACCGCCTCCATCGAGCGGTCGGCGAACTCGACGGCCTCGGCACTGGCGAACGGCGTGCGCATCAGGTGCAGGCAGTCCTGGAAGCCCATGATGCCGAGTCCGACCGGACGGTGCTTCAGGTTCGAATTGCGCGCCTTGCCGACCGCGTAGTAGTTGATGTCGACGACGTTGTCGAGCATGCGCATCGCGGTGCGGATGGTGCGCCGCAGCTTGTCGTGGTCGAGCACCCAGCGCCCGCCGTCCTCGCGCATGTGGGCGACCAGGTTGACCGAGCCCAGGTTGCACACCGCGATCTCGGTGTCGCTGGTGTT
>DAORSF010000404.1:0-2780 GCA_035443405.1 Burkholderiaceae bacterium
CCCGGGTACATCGCCCAGGCCTGGCTGCCCGAGTTCATCATCTCCTGGAACGCGATGCCGACCGCCACGGGCAGGCCCTGCCCGCCGTACTCGGGGTCGCAGGTCAGCGTCGGCCAGCCGCCGGCCTTGAACTGCTCCCACGCCTGCCTGAAACCCTTCGGCGTCGTGACCACGCCGCCTTCGGACCAGCTGCAGCCCTCCTCGTCGCCGGGGCGGTTCAACGGAAACAGCTCCTCCGCGCAGAACTTGCCGCCTTCCTCGACGACCTGGTCGATCAGTTCGCGGCTGGTCTCGGCGTATCGCGGCAACGCCTTCAGGGTGCCCTCGACATCGAGCAGCTCGTGCATCACGAACTGGATGTCGCGAAGGGGCGGGGTGTATCGGGCCATGTCTGCTACTCCGGAATCGGGAAAGAGGGTCGTGAAGGTTGGGGACGGGGTCAGGATCCGGTCCTTACAGACCGAACGTTCGTGCGTTTTTCCGGCGACCCGGCGCGCATCGTCCGGCGATACGAATCGATCACGCGATCGAAGCTGCGACGCGCGCGGTCGACCGCGTCCGGACTGTTCAGCAGGCGGCCATCGTGGTGCAGCACCAGGATGACGCCGTACATCTGGAACACGAGTTCCTGCACGTCGAGGTCGGCGGGCAGGTCGCGCGACTCGACCGCCTGCTGGATCGCGCGCGACAGCTCGCGCTGCCACGACCGCACCATCGCGACGAGCTCCTCGCGCACGGAACCCGGCCGGTCGTCGTATTCGGCCGCGCCGGAGATCCAGATGCAGCCGCGCGCGGCTTCGATGGCGGTCCGCTCGAGCCAGCGATCGAAGATCGCCCGCAGGCGCGGCAGCCCGCGCTTCTCCTTCAGCGCGGGGACGAGCACGTCGTCGACGAAGCGCCGCTCGTACGCCTTGAGCACCGCGATCTGCAGGTCCTCGCGCGAGCCGAAGTGCGCGAACACGCCGCTCTTGGACATCTTCATGCGCTCGGCGAGCGACCCGATCGTCAGGCCCTCGAGGCCGTCGCGGGCCGCCAGCTCGAGCGCCGTGTCGACGATGGCCGCACGCGTCTGCTCGCCCTTGCGCAGCGCCCCCGCGGGCCGCCGCCGGGCGGCGCCCGCCGTTTCGCCGCGCGTGCTGGTTGAAGTTGCCATCCGACTATTCTCCGCACGATCGTGCTTTTTTGGAAGCGTACCCGACTCGCCGCGCCGCTGCGACGACCGATCCGCCCGGTTAGACGCTGGCCTCTATTGGTGCGTTGCACCATCGACCGCCGGCTCGCGGGCGCGCCCCGCTGCCTACCAGAGTGCGTGACGCCACCCGAGCAGCGCGGTCAGCGTGCCCCCCATCAGCAGCAGCAGCGGCCCGCCGACCCGGACGAAGTCGGCAAATCGGTAGCGCGCAGCGCTCATCACCAGCAGGTTGGTCTGGTAGCCGATCGGCGTCGCGTAACAGAGGTTGCAGCCGAACATGATCGCCAGCACGAAAGCCTCGACCGGCGCGCCCAGGCTGCGTGCGGTTTCGACCGCGATCGGCGTGCCGATCGCGGCCGCCGCGTTGTTCGACACGAAATTGGTCAGCAACGCGACGAACATCATCATCGACCCGAGCACTGCGATCGGTGGCCAGCCCGCGACGAGCGCGGTGAATGCCTGCGCCAGCGCACTCGCGGCGCCGGTGTCGAGCAGCGCCTTGCCGAGCGCGAGACTCGCCGCGACCAGCAGGATCACGTCGGCCTTCAGCGCGCGGCCGATCGCGTCGGGCTTCAGGCAGCGGGTCGCGAACATCGCCAGCACGCCCGCGAGCGCCGCCAGGTACATCGGCAGGATCTTGCCGGCCGCAAGCGCCACGACCGCCGCCATGATCGCGGCGGCGACGCCACCGCGTCCGCTGCCGCCGGATTCGATCGCGCCGTCGGCCACGACCAGCCCGTGATCGGCGCGCAGCGCCGCCAGCTTGTCGGGCGCGCCCTGCACGAGCAGCACGTCGCCGGCCGCCAGCCGGATGTCGCCGACGTCGCGCTGGCGTTGCATGGCGCTGCCGGTCGATCGGAACGCGCCGAGTACGACGACGTCGCGAAGGTCGGCGAAACGCTGCTCGCGGATCGTCCAGCCGACCAGTTTGGAGCCCGGCAGCAGGATCACCTCGGCGAGCGCGGCGTCGTCGCCGTGCAGCGGGTGCTCGTCGTCGACCGGGTGCTCGACGTCGTCGACGTTGTAGAGCTTCAACCCGAGCTCGCGCTCGAAGACCTTGAGCCGGGTCGCGGTGTCGCTGACGACGAGGCGATCGCCGGCCGCCAGCTTCAGGTTCGGCAGCCGCACCAGGCTCAGGCCCGCGCCGCGATGCAGCGCCTTGACGCGCAGTTCGCGCTTCGAGCGCTCGAAGAGTTCCTCGAGCGTGGCGCCGACCAGCGGGGAATCCTCCGGCACGTGCAGCACCGCATCGAACAATCGCTCGGCCGGTTCCGCCCCGACCTGTTCGCCAGCGGGCAGCAGGCGCGGAGCGACCAGCCACAGGTAAGGCAGCGCCACGACGGCCGCGACCGCGACGAGCGGCGTGAAGTCGAAAATGCCGAAATGCGCGGCATCCATGCGCGCGGAGATCGACGTCACGAGCAGGTTCGTCGACGTGCCGATGGTGGTCGCCATGCCGCCGATCAGCACCGCGAAGTTCATCGGCATCAGCTTGCGCGCCGCGGAACCGCCGGTCTGGCGCGCGAGCGCGATCAGCACCGGAATCAGCAGCACGACGATCGGCGTGTCGTTGACCACGCCGCTCAGC
>DAORSF010000405.1:0-2749 GCA_035443405.1 Burkholderiaceae bacterium
CAGCGTGCGCGGCCTCGTCGACGTCGTCGAGTACGCGCTGTTCGTCACGACCTTCGTCGCCGCGCCGTGGGTGCTGCACCAGGGCGGCCATGTCCAGGTCGACTTCGCCGTCGGCGCGCTCGCTCCCGCGCACCGGCGCCGGGTGCAGCGGCTCGGCGACCTGATCGGCCTGGCGGCGAGCCTCGTGCTGCTGGTCTACTCGACGCGCGTGACGATCGCCGCGTGGCAGCAGGGCAACCAGGTGCTGAAGGCCGTCGTCTTTCCGGAGTGGTGGGTGTTCGCGTTCATGCCGCCGTCGATGCTGCTGCTCGCTTTCGAGTTCGCTCGGCGCCTGGCGGCGCGCGAGCGGCCCGCGGCCGTCCTCGATCTCTGAGCCGCGGCGGGGCACCCGGACGATGGCCTGGACCGAGGCGCTGCTGTTGCTGCTCGGCCTGCTGTGCGGGCTGCTGCTGATCGGCCTGCCGGTCGCGTTCGCGTTCTTTGCGGTCAACATCGTGGGCGCGCTGGTGTTCCTCGGGGGCGACGCCGGGCTGTCGCAGATGATCCGCAACGCGGTCTCCGCGCTGACCAACTATTCGCTGGCGCCGATCCCGCTGTTCATCCTGATGGGCGAGATCCTGCTGCACAGCGGCGTGGCGTTCCGGGCGATCAATGCCATCGAGAAACTGATCGCGCGCGTGCCCGGCCGCATGCCGATCGTCAGCGTCGTCGGCGGCACGGTGTTCGCGGCGCTGTCGGGCTCGTCGATGGCCAACACCGCGATGCTCGGCAGCGCGTTGCTGCCCGAGATGCTGCGGCGGGGTTACGACCCGCGCATCGCGATGGGGCCGATCATGGCCACCGGCGGCATCGCGATGCTGATACCGCCGTCGGCGCTGGCGGTGCTGCTGGGCAGCCTCGCCGGCATGTCGATCTCCAGGCTGCTGATTGCCGGCGTGCTGCCGGCGCTGCTGATGGCGGTGCTTTTCATCGGCTACATCGTCACGGTCTGCGTGCTCGACCCGTCGCGGGCACCGCGCGACGACGCGCCGGTCGCACAGGGCTGGGCGCGCTACCTCCCGTTCGTGCGCGACGTGCTGCCGCTGTCGGTGATCTTCGTCGCGGTCGTCGGCAGCCTGATCGCCGGCATCGCGACGCCGACCGAGTCCGCGGCGCTGGGTTGCGTGGCCTCGGCACTGGCTGCGCTGGGTTACCGCGCGCTCGACCGGCGCAACCTGGCGGTGGCGATGACCGAGACCGCCAAGATCAGCGTGATGATCCTGTTCATCATCGTCGCGTCGATCACGTTCGCGCAGATCCTCGCGTTCTCGGGTGCGACCAACGGGCTGGTGTCGCTGGTGTCGGAGTCGGGCCTGACGCCGTTCCAGGTCGTGCTGGCGATGGTTCTGGTGCTGCTGTTCCTGGGCTGCTTCGTCGACCAGGTGAGCATGCTGATGATCACGGTGCCGTTCTTCATCCCGCTGGCAAAGGCGCTCGACATCGACCTGCTGTGGCTGGGGGTGATTTACCTGCTTACGATGGAGATCAGCTTCCTGACGCCGCCGTTCGGGCTGCTGCTGTTCGTGATGAAGGGAGTGGCGCCGCCACAGATCACGCTCGGCACCGTGTATCGCGCCGCAATGCCCTTCCTGCTGCTCGAATTGCTGGTGCTCGCGATACTCGTGCTCGTCCCGGAGATCGGAACCTGGCTGCCGAACCGGGTGGTCCGGTAGCGCCGGCACCTCGGGCCGGTCAGTCCGGCCGCCGCGCGACGACGAACAGGGCTCGTACGACGACCAGGAAGCACCGATGAAGCCACTGCGCACCGCCCTGCTTGCCGCCGTCGCGCTGGCGGCAACCGCCATCGCCCCTGCACGCGCCGAACTGAAGCCGGGCGATCCCGCGCCCGACTTCACCGCCCCGGCCGCGCTCGGCGGCAAGCCGTTCCGGTTCTCGCTGGCCGACGCGCTGAAGACGGGCCCGGTGGTGCTCTACTTCTATCCGAAGGCCTTCACGCAAGGCTGTACCATCGAGGCGAACCGCTTCGCCGAGGCGCACGAAGACTACGCGCGGCTCGGGGCGACCGTCATTGGCGTCTCCGGCGACGACATCGAGACGCTGCAGCGCTTTTCGGTCACCGAATGCCGCAACAAGTTCGCGGTCGCCGCCGATGCGAACGGGCGCATCATGAAGTCCTACGAAGCGGCCATGCCGCTCTCGAGCAGCTACGCGCGCCGCATCTCGTACGTGATATCGCCCGACGGCAGGATCGCCTACGCCTATTCTTCGATGAGCCCGGAGCAGCACGTGCCGAACACGCTCGACGCGGTACGTCGCTGGGCGGCGGCGCAGCGGCGCTGACCCGGTTCCTGCGATCGTTGCTGCATGCCCGGCACCGACGCGCCGTCCGGACCGCGGCACTCGCCGGTCGAGGACGTCCTCGCGTTCGCGTCGGCGGCGATCCTCGCCGCGCTGGGGGTCGCGATCTTCGAGAAGGCCGGCCTGATGACCGGCGGCACCGCCGGCCTCGCACTGCTGGTCACTTACCGCTTCGGCCTGCCCTTCGGAGCGGCTTTCGTGCTGGTCAACCTGCCGTTCTTCGCGCTGGCCCTCTGGCGCATGGGCTGGCGCTTCACCGCGAAGACGGCGGCTGCCGTCCTGCTGCTGTCGGCGGTCGCCGAGTTCCAGCGGCCGCTGCTTGCACTGGGCGCCGTTCAGCCCGCGTGGGCAGCGCTGGTCGGCGGCCTTCTGCTCGGCATTGCACTGCTGA
>DAORSF010000406.1:0-2737 GCA_035443405.1 Burkholderiaceae bacterium
AACAGCTCGTACAGGTACTGGCTGTTGCCCTTGTCCGCGCCGAGCTTCTTGCCGATGGCCTTGGTCAGGACGCGCACCGCGGGGGCGATCTGGAACTCGTCGTAGTACTCGCGCAGGAAGTTCACGACCTCCCAGTGCGACTCGCTCATGTCGATGTTTTCGGCCTTGGCGATTTCGCCGGCGACGTTCTCGTCCCAGTCGGACAGGTTGACGAGGTAGCCTTCCTCGTCGGTTTCGACGCTCTTGCCTTGGACTTCGAGAGTGGGCATTTCAGTCTCCCCTGGATATGCCTGGATGAAGGATGGACCAGCGTGTCAGAGCCACGACTGGCAGTTTGGATGATCGGCGACGAGATCGACGAAACCGCCGTAGTCGACCGCAGTCACGCCCTCGGTCAGGCGATCGGCCATGCCGCGCGCCTCGAGGTCGGGCGCGAGAACGTAGACCTTCACGCGCTCCATGGCGCTGCGGACTCGCGCCTCGGCGGGGTTGCCGCGCGTGGCAGCGTAGACGCCGTCCTCGATCAGCAGCAGCGCGCCTGAACCGGCCAGCCGCAGCGCGCCGTCCAGCGCGTTGCCATCGGTCGGCGACTTGTTGACGATGTGAAGCATTCGGTCGGCCCCGGTCCTAGAAGCTCAGCACCACGTCCTGCTCCTGCATCAGGGCGGACATCTCTTCGCGGTCGAGCACGGTCACGTCGACCAGCAGGTCTTCCTCGGTCAGCCCGCGCGCCTCGAGCGACTCGCGCTCGACGTACAGCTTCTCGACGTCGTAGCCGTCGAGCGCGCGGTACGTCGGGGAGAAGTTCTTGGCCTCGATCCCCTTGGTCTGCATGCCGCGCTTCAACTGGTAGACGCCGTCGTCGAGGAACACCAGCGAGACGTCCTGGTCGAACGCCGCGGTGATCAGCACCACTTCGAGCGACTCGAGCGCGTAGATCGTCCCGTAGGGCGCCTTGCGGTTGACGAACATGAACTTCTTCTGCCCGGACATCGCTCGCGCCTCAGTCGCCGAAGGTGACGAGGCGGTCGGCCTCGATGCCGGCCTCGACCAGCTGGCCGAGGCCGGAGATCCGGAAGCCCGGCGCCAGCACTTCGTCCTTGATGCCGCGGCGCAGCGCCGCGGCGACGCAGACGACGAGGTCGACGCCGTGGTCCGCGGCCAGCTTCGACCAGCGGGCGACCACGTTGCGGTCGTCCTGCGGCGGCTCGGTGAGCCGCGTCGAGTTGTTGACGCCGTCGTGATAGAAGAACACGCGGCCGACCTCGTGCCCCTTGGCGATCGCGGCCTTGCAGAACAGGTAGGCCGAATCGCTCGCCTGGTGCTGGTACGGGCCTTCGTTGACCAGAATGCCGAACTTCATTGGCGCGCCATGCCTCAGAAACGGATGTGCGCCGACGCGTTCAGGCTCGACCGCGAGCCGCGCCAGTCATCGATCAGGTACTTGGTGAACGGCAGACCGGTCTTCTCGAAGAAGCGCGGCCAGCCGATGCGGTCGATCCAGTCGGCCATCCGCTCCCACGGGCGCGCGTCCTCCTTGTACGTGTACAGGATCTTGCGCACCACTTCGCCGACTTCGGGCCAGCGCGGAGGGTTGTTGGGCAGGCCGCTCGCAACCATCTTCATGAAGGTCGGCTTGTCGCGCGCGTTCGAATTCTTGCCCCCGACCCAGATCGCCAGCTTCGAGTGCTCGGGGTCGTTGATCTGCATCGGCGGGCAAGGCGGATAGCACGCGCCGCAGCAGACGCACTTCTTCTCGTCGACCTCGAGCGAAGGCTTGCCGTTGACCAGCGCAGGGCGGATCGCCGCCACCGGGCATCGCGCGACCACGGCCGGGCGCTCGCAGACGTTGGCCACGAGATCATGGTTGATCTTCGGCGGCTTGGTGTGCTGCATGATGATCGCGATGTCGGCCTGCCCGCCGCAGTTGATCTCGCAGCACGAGGTCGACATGTGCACGCGGTTCGGCATCTCCTCGCGCTTGAAGTCGTCGTAGAGCTCGTCCATCAGCGCCTTGACCACGCCGGAAGCGTCGGTGCCGGGGATGTCGCAGTGCAGGAAGCCCTGCGTATGCGCGATCATCGTGACCGAGTTGCCGGTGCCTCCGACGGGGAAGCCGTTCGACTCGAGCGCCTGGATCAGCGGCGCCACCTTCCTCTCGTCGGCGACCATGAACTCGATGTTCGACCGGATCGTGAAGCGGACGTGGCCCTCGGCATACTGGTCGGCCAGGTCGCACAGCTTGCGGATCGTGTAGACGTCCATCTGCCGCTGCGTGCCGGCACGCACCGACCAGACCTCGTCGCCGCTGTGCGAGACGTGGTGGAGCACGCCTGGCCGCGGGCGGTCGTGGTACTTCCAGTTGCCGTAGTTGCGCAGCAACGTGGGGTGCATGAACTGCTTGTTGTCGGGGACACCGGTCTCTTTGGCGCGTCGCGGCGTCGCGGGCGCTGCCGCCTTGGGTGCAACTGCTTGGTCCATCTTGGTCGTTCCTCGGTTCGCTCGTTCGGGTCGGTCGCTGGGTCCGCCGGATCAGGCCGCGCTCTTGCGCGCGTTGATCTTCGCGACTTCTTCATCCCAGCCGTCGGTGCGCACGTACGGATTCGTGCGCGGCGTGGACACCATGTTCGGGTCCACCTCCACGCCGATCCCCTCGAGGAAATTCACCAGGCCGATGCGCTCGATCATCTCGCCGGTGCGCTCGTGCTCGAGCGCGTTGTCGGCGAAGAACTCGATC
>DAORSF010000407.1:0-2732 GCA_035443405.1 Burkholderiaceae bacterium
CTGCTCGAACGCGGTCGCGTAGAGTTCGAGCGCGTGCGGCGCGGTGTAGCAGCCTGCGCAGGCGGCGGCGTGTTCCTTCAGGCGCGCAGCGTGCGGCGCGCTGTCGGTGCCGAGAAAGAAGCGCGCATCGCCGCTCGAGGCCGCCTCGAGCAGCGCGCGACGGTGCTCCTCGCGCTTGAGCACCGGCAGGCAGTACCAGTGCGGCTTCAGGCCGCCGGCGAAAATCGCGTTGCGGTTGTACAGCAGATGGTGCGCGGTGATCGTCGCGGCGATCGAGCCACGGGCCTGCGCGACATACTGCGCAGCCTGCCGGGTGGTGATGTGCTCGAAGACGATGCGCAGCGCGGGAAAATCGCGCCGCAGCGGATCGAGCACGGTGTCGATGAACACCGACTCGCGATCGAACACGTCGACCGCGGGTTCGGTCACCTCTCCGTGCACCAGCAAGGGCATGCCGCAGCGCTGCATGGCGTCGAGGACCGGCCAGGTCCGGCGCAGGTCCGTGACGCCTGCATCCGAATTGGTCGTCGCGCCGGCGGGATACAGCTTGACCGCGACCACGCGGCCGCTCTGCTGCGCGCGCCTGACCTCGTCGGCCGACGTATTGTCGGTCAGGTACAGCGTCATCAGCGGCTCGAAGTCGGCGCCGGGCGGCAGCGCGTCGACGATGCGCTGCCGGTACGCGAGCGCCTGCTCGACCGTGGCGACCGGAGGCCGCAGGTTCGGCATCACGATCGCCCGCGCGAACTGCGCGGCGCTCGCGCCCACGACCGCGCGCAGCGCATCGCCGTCGCGCAGGTGCAGGTGCCAGTCGTCGGGGCGGGTCAGCGAGATCGAATCCAAGTCGGGCTCCGTTTCGGCGGCCGGCGTCTTCAGCGTGCGGGCCCGGGCAGCAGCAGCAGCGCCCGGTAGTCGTTGACGTTGGTTCGCGTCGGCCCGGTCGTCACCAGGTCGCCGAGCGCATCGAAGAAGCGCCACGCGTCATTGTCGTCGAGTAACGCGCGCGCATCGAGTCCGGCCGTCGCTGCCCGCGCCATCGAGTCCGGGCTCACGATCGCCCCGGCGTTGGCCTCGGAGCCGTCGATGCCGTCGGTGTCGGCCGCGATCGCCCAGGCGCCGGGCACGCCGTCGAGCTCGCGCGCCAGCGCGAGCAGGAATTCGGTGCACCGGCCGCCGCGGCCGCGGCCGCGGATCGTCACCGTGCATTCGCCGCCCGAGATCAGCGCCACCGGGCGCGCGAAGGGCTGGTCGTAGCGGACGATCTCGCGCGCGATCGCCGCCATCACGTGGGCGACGTCGCGCGCCTCCCCGGTCACCGTATCGCCGAGCACGACGGGCCGGATGTCGGCCTGCGCGAATACCGCAGCGGCGGCTTCGAGACTGCCATGCGCGGTGGCGACCATCCGCGCATCGACGCGCGCGAACAACGGGTCGCCGGGCTTCGGCGTCTCGTCGACCTCGCCGCGCGCGCCGCGCTCCAGGTGCTCGCGCACGCTGGAGGGCGTCGTGACGCCCCAGCGCGCGAGGATCGCCAGCGCATCGGCATAGGTGCTCGGATCCGGGGAACACGGGCCACTCGCGATCGACGACGGATCGTCGCCAGCGACGTCCGAGATCATCAGCACCAGCACGCGTGCCCGCGTGCGCTGCGCGAGGCGCCCGCCCTGAACGCGCGACAGGTGCTTGCGCACCACGTTCATGTCCTGGATCGGCGCACCGCTGGCGAGCATCGCGCGGGTGACCGCCTTCAGGTCGGCCATCGGAACCGCGTCGACCGGCAGGCTCAGCAGGCTCGAGCCGCCGCCGGAAACCAGCGCGACCAGGAGGTCCTCGTCGCCCAGCGTCGCGGCACGCTCGAGGATGCGCGCAGCCGCGCGTTCACCGGCCTCGTCGGGCACCGGATGTCCGGCCTCGATCACCTCGATGCGGCGGCACGGCAGCCCGTGCGCATAACGGGTGACGACAAGCCCTTCGAGCGGTGCCTCGGCGGGCCAGTGCCGCTCGACCGCCATCGCCATGCTGGCCGCCGCCTTGCCGGCGCCCACCGCCAGCGTGCGGCGGATACCCGAGATCGTCGCCGCGTCCGGCAGCGATGCAGGCAGGACCTGCAGCGGGTCGGCGGCCGCGACCGCGGCCCGAAAGCTTGCGAACAGGAGTCGGCGCGGGTCCATGGCGCTGGCACTGTGCATGAGGATGCCCCCATTCGAAACGACCGCGGCAGCCTAGGCCAGAGCGTCGGCCACGGCCTTGCCGACCTCGACGGTCGACGCGCTGCCCCCCATGTCGCGCGTGCGCGGCCCGTTCGCCGTCACCCGCTCGATCGCCGCGACGATCGCGTCGTGCGCCTCGCGATGGCCGAGGTGCTCGAGCATCATCGCGCCGCACCAGATCTGGCCGATCGGGTTGGCGATGCCCTGCCCGGCGATGTCGGGTGCCGAGCCGTGCACCGGCTCGAACAGCGACGGGAACCGGCGCTCCGGATTGATGTTGGCCGACGGCGCGATGCCGATCGTGCCGGTGCAAGCGGGGCCGAGATCGGAAAGGATGTCGCCGAACAGGTTGCTCGCGACGACGACGTCGAACCAGTGCGGGTTGCGCACGAAGTGCGCGGTGAGGATGTCGATGTGGTACTTGTCGACATTCACGTCCGGATACTGCTTCTGCATTTCGGCGACCCGCTCGTCCCAGTACGGCATCGAGATGAAGATGCCGTTCGACTTGGTCGCCGAGGT
>DAORSF010000408.1:0-2692 GCA_035443405.1 Burkholderiaceae bacterium
CGACATCAACGAACTCCGGAACGACGACATGGGTGCGATGAAGGAAACACTGGGATTCCAGACCGAGGTCAAGCAGCTGCTGCAGCTGATGATCCATTCGCTGTACAGCAACCGCGAGATCTTCCTGCGCGAGCTGATCTCCAACGCCTCGGACGCGTGCGACAGGCTGCGCTTCGAGGCGCTCGACCGGCCCGAGCTCTACGAGGGCGACAGCGAACTGCAGATCCGAATCGCGATCGACGCCGCCGCACGAACGCTGACGATTTCCGACAACGGCATCGGCCTGTCGCGCGACGAGGCGATCGAGCACCTCGGGACGATCGCGCGCTCGGGCACGCGCGAGTTCTTCGGCAAGCTGTCGGGCGACCAGGCCAGGGACGCCCAGCTGATCGGGCAGTTCGGCGTCGGCTTCTACTCGGCGTTCATCGTCGCCGACCGGGTCACCGTCGTCTCGCGACGCGCCGGGCTCGCCGCGGCAGAAGCGGTGCGCTGGGAGTCCGACGGCAGCGGCGAGTTCTCGGTGGAGACGGTCGAGAAGGCCGGGCGCGGCACCGACGTCGTTCTCCACCTGCGCGGCAAGGATGCGGCGGCGGGCGAGGGCGGCGAATCCGGCGACAAAACGGGCGACAAAGCGGGCGACGGACCGGGTTTCGACGACCTGCTGGTCCCGTGGGCGATCAAGTCGATCGTGCGCCGTTACTCCGACCACATCGCGCTGCCGATCCGGATGCGCAAGGAGGAGTGGGACGCGGACGCGAAGCAGATGCGCGCCACCGACGACTGGGAGACGGTCAACCAGGCCAGCGCGTTGTGGGCGCGGTCGAAGTCCGAAATCGACGACGAGCAGTACAAGGCGTTCTACAAGCACCTGTCGCACGACGACGGCGAGCCGCTTGCGTGGACGCACAACCGCGTCGAGGGGCGGACCGAGTACACGCAATTGCTGTACGTGCCGTCGCGCGCGCCGTTCGACCTGTGGGACCGGCAACGGCGCAGCGGCGTGCGGCTGTACGTGCGACGCGTGTTCATCATGGAAGACGCCGAACAGCTGCTGCCGGCGTGGCTGCGATTCGTGCGCGGCGTGATCGATTCGAACGACCTGCCGCTGAACGTGTCGCGCGAAATCCTGCAGGAAAGCCGCGACGTTCGCGCGATCCGCGAAGGCTGCACCAAGCGCGTGCTGTCGCTGCTCGAGGAGATGGCGGCCGGGCGCCCCGACGACTACGCGAGCTTCTGGCGCGAGTTCGGCCAGGTGGTCAAGGAGGGTGTCGGCGAGGACCACGCGAACCGCGACCGGATCGCGAAGCTGTTGCGCTTCGCGTCGACCGCGTCCGACGACGATGCGCAGTCGGTCTCGCTGGCCGACTACGTGGGCCGGATGAAGGAGGGGCAGAAGAAGATCTGGTACGTCACCGCGGATTCGCCGGCCGGGGCGCGCAACAGTCCGCACCTCGAGGTGTTCCGCAAGAAGGGCGTCGAGGTGCTGCTGCTGACCGACCGCGTCGACGAGTGGCTGCTGTCGTTCCTCACCGAGTTCGACGGGCACGAGCTCGCGTCGGTGGCGCGAGGCGGCCTCGACCTCGACGCGTTGCAGGACGAGGCCGAGAAGAGCGCGGCGCAGCAGGTCGCCGAGGAGTTCCGCCCCGTGCTCGAGAGCATCCGCAGCGCACTCGGCGATGCGGTGAAGGACGTGCGCGCGACCGACCGGCTCACCGACTCGGCCGCGTGCCTGGTTTCCGACGAGGGCGAGATCAGCGGCCACCTCGAGCGGCTGCTCAAGCAGGCGGGCCAGAAGGCGCCGCCGCGCAAGCCGATCCTCGAAGTCAACCCGCAGCATCCGCTGCTGGCTCGCGCACGCGTCGACGCCGAGCGGATCGGGGACTGGGCGAGGCTGCTGCTCGACCAGGCGGTGCTTGCCGAGGGCGGGCAACTCGACGACCCGGCCGCCTTCGTGCGCCGGATGAACGCGATGCTGGTCGGCGCGCCGACAGCGACGCGGGACGACACCTGACGCGATGATGCTGCAGGGCTTCGAGCCGGTCGTCGGCCCGGCGTCGCGACTGCTCGTGCTCGGCAGCTTTCCGGGCGAGGCGTCGCTCGCCGCCGGCGGCTACTACGCGCACCCGCGCAACCAGTTCTGGCCGATCCTGGCGCGCGTGCTCGCCCGCCCCTTGCCCGACTGGCCGTTCGAGAGACGTTACCGCGAGGTCATCGCGGCCGGCTTGGCGATCTGGGACGTGTACGGCGGCTGCCGGCGCGAAGGCAGCCTCGACAGCAGCATCCGCGACGCGGCCGGCAACGATTTCGACGCGCTGCTGCGACGAGCGCCGGGATTGCACGCGGTGGTCTTCAACGGCCGTACCGCGGCGCGCTTCGAGCGCTGGTTCGCGGAGCGCGGCCTGCGCACCCGGGTGCTGCCGTCGACCAGCCCGGCGTTCGCGGGAATGAGCGCCGACGACAAGTTCGCCCGCTGGGCCGCGGCGATCGAGGCGTTGCGATGAGCGGCGGGTCGGACCGCCGGCCAGCGCATCGGGGAAACGCCAGGCAGCGCGACGACACCGGCATCACGTTGTCCGAGGAGGGCGGCGTGCGCTACCTGCACTTCGGATCGCCATGGGTGCAGGGGGCGATGCGCATCGCGCGCCCGTGGGCGATCGAGATCGACTACGTGCGCGACATGATGGCCTGGCTG
>DAORSF010000409.1:0-2686 GCA_035443405.1 Burkholderiaceae bacterium
TGTGCTCGGCGTGCCCGCACTTCGAGCAGACGTGGATCGCCATGTTCTCGACGATGCCCAGGATCGGCACGCCCACCTTCTCGAACATCTTCAGGCCCTTGCGCGCGTCGAGCAGCGCGATGTCCTGCGGCGTGGTGACGATGACCGCGCCGGTGACCGGGATCTTCTGCGCCAGCGTCAGGTGAATGTCGCCGGTGCCCGGCGGCATGTCGACGACGAGGTAGTCGAGCTCGCGCCAGTTGGTGTCGCGCAGCAGCTGCTCGAGCGCCTGCGTCACCATGGGGCCGCGCCAGACCATCGGCGTGTCGAGGTCGATCATGAAGCCGATCGAACTGGCCTGGATGCCGTGGCCCTCCATCGGCTCGAGCGTCTTGCCGTCGCGCGACTCGGGTCGGCCGGTGATGCCGAGCATGGTCGGCTGCGACGGCCCGTAGATGTCGGCGTCGAGCATGCCGACGCTGGCGCCCTCGGCCGCCAGCGCCAGCGCGAGGTTGACCGCGGTCGTGCTCTTGCCGACCCCGCCCTTGCCCGAAGCGACGGCGATGATGTTCTTGACCCCCGGCAGCGTCTTGACGCCGCGCTGCACCGAATGCGAGACGATCTTCTGGAAGACGTTCGCCGACACGTTCGTGACGCCCGGCAGCGCCCGCAATGCAGCGACGACCTGGCGGCGGATCGGCTCGATCTGGCTGCGCGCCGGATAGCCGAGTTCGACGTCGACCGCCACCTCGCCGCCTTCGACCCGCACGTTGCGAGCCGAGCGGCCCGCGACCAGGTCCTTCTGGGTGTTCGGATCGACGACGCCCTTCAGCGCCTCGTTCACCTGCTCGACGGTCACGCTCATGGCTGCACTCTGGATGTTGGAAAATCAGCGAAGAGGGGAAGTCTAATCGAAGCCGGCCGGCGGCCGCGTCGATACCCCGGACGGCGTCAGGCCCCCTGCTAGACTGCCACGTTGACGCGGAATCACCGTCCCGAATCGCCCCTTCACCACGCCATGACCGCCCCCGCCCGCACGCTCTTCGTGACGACCGCGCTGCCGTACGCGAACGGACCGTTCCACATCGGCCACATCATGGAGTACATCCAGGCCGACATCTGGGTGCGTTTCCAGCGCATGCGCGGCCACGTCGTGCACTTCGTCGGCGCGGACGACGCGCACGGCGCGCCGATCATGATCGCCGCCGAGAAGGAGGGCCTGAGTCCGCAGGCCTTCGTCGCGCGCATCGCCGCCGGCCGCAGGGCCTATCTCGACGGCTTTCACATCAGCTTCGACCACTGGCACAGCACCGATTCGCCCGAGAACACCGAGCTGTCGCAGTCGATCTACCGCGGGCTGAAGGCCCACGGCCTGATCGACGTGCGCCGCATCGAGCAGTTCTTCGATCCGGTCAAGGGCATGTTCCTGCCGGACCGCTACATCAAGGGCGAGTGCCCGAGTTGCGGTGCAAAGGACCAGTACGGCGATTCCTGCGAGGTGTGCGGCTCGGTCTACTCGCCGACCGAGCTGAAGAACCCGTACTCCGCGCTGTCGGGCGCACAGCCCGAACTGCGTTCGTCGGACCACTACTTCTTCAGGCTGTCCGACCCGCGCTGCCAGGCGTTCCTGCGCGAATGGACCAGCGGCACCGACCGTCACGGCAAGCCCCGTCTGCAGCCCGAAGTGCTCGCCAAGGCCCAGGAGTGGCTCGGCGTCGGCACGCAGGGGGGCACGCTCGCCGACTGGGACATCTCGCGCGACGCGCCCTACTTCGGCATCGAGATTCCCGATGCGCCGGGCAAGTACTTCTACGTCTGGCTCGACGCGCCGATCGGCTACCTCGCGTCGCTGAAGGCGCACTGTGCGAAGCGCGGCATCGACTTCGGCGCGCTGCTTTCCGATCCGGCCACCGAGCAGGTGCACTTCATCGGCAAGGACATCATCTACTTCCACGTGCTGTTCTGGCCGGCAACGCTGAAGTTCGGAGGGCACAAGGTGCCCGACCGCGTCAACGTGCACGGCTTCATCACGGTCAGCGGCGAAAAGATGAGCAAGAGCCGCGGCACCGGCATCTCGCCGCTGCGCTACCTCGAGATCGGCATGAACCCCGAGTGGCTGCGCTACTACATCGCGGCCAAGCTCAACGCGCGGGTCGAGGACGTCGACTTCAATCCGGACGACTTCGTCGCGCGGGTCAACAGCGACCTGGTCGGCAAGTACGTCAACATTGCCAGCCGCGCGGCGACCTTCGTCAACCGCTTCTTCGACGGCAAGCTGGCCGCAACGGCGACCGACCCGGCGGACGCTCAGCTGCGCCGCGCGACCGAACTCGAGGCCGAAGTCGCGGCCGCGTACGAGGACCGCGAATTCGGCCGCGCGATCCGGCTGATCATGGGCTACGCCGACGAGACCAACCAGTACTTCGACGCGCACAAGCCCTGGGAACTCGCCAAGGATCCGTCGCGCCGCGATGCTCTGCACGAAGTCTGCTCGCGCTGCCTGGTCGCGTTCCACCGCCTGACGATCATGCTCAAACCGATCCTGCCGGCGACGGCCGGGCGCGTCGAGGCGTTCTTCGGCACTCCCGACCTGCGTTGGGACGACCTCGGGGTGCGTCCGGGCACGCAGTCGCCGGCGCACGCGATCGGCCGCTACGAGCACCTGATGACGCGCGTCGATCCGAAGATGTTCGACGCGCTGTTCGAG
>DAORSF010000410.1:0-2660 GCA_035443405.1 Burkholderiaceae bacterium
CCGAAGATGCACTGCGCGGCCTGCTCGGGCGCGACCCCCGAGCAGCGCTTGCCGATGACGAGCCCGAGCTCGCCCTCGTAGACCACGCGGCCGTCGTAGGTGGCCGGCGCGCGAATCGGCTGCTCGTGCGCGCAGTACGAATTGGCGCCCTTGATCAGGTACAGCGGCTCGGCGGGTACCGCGAGCCCCTGCTTCGACGCGAACGCGTGGAAGTTGTTCCAGATGCAGACGAACTTGGACGGCTGGCACGGAGTCAGCCACTCGATCGCGTCGGTGCGAAGGCGCTGGCCGGTCGGCGAGTGCTCGCCGAACAGTTCGCCCTCGTGAACCAGCACCTGGTCTGCGGCGAGTTCGCCGAAGCCGGTGCGTCCGTCGTGCCGGAAGCGCAACCAGCGATTCGAAGCGTCTGCCATGGGCGGGGATGTTAGCACCCGCCGAGCGCGCGTCGCGCAGGCTCAGCGCTCCGCCCGCACCGCGGCCACGGCCGCGCCGACGATCAGCACCGCGGCCGCGAGGATCCACGGCGTGAAGTCGCGTCCGGTCAGCACGACGAGCAGCGCCGTCGATGCCAGCGGCGTCAGGTAGCTGAGCACGCCGATCGTGCGCGGGTCGCCGGCCTTGAGCGCGCGGTCCCACAGGAAGAACGCGACGCCGAGCGGGCCCAGCCCGGTGACGGCCAGCAGCGCCCAGTCGCGCGGCGACAGCGCGGGGGTCGGCTCGAGCAGCGCGTGGCAGGCCAGCGACAGCAGCCCGGAGACTGCGCCGAACAGACCGACCGCAGCGGTCGGGAAGGGCGCGACGCGCCGCGTCGCCAGCGAGTAGCTGGCCCAGATGAAGGCCGAACCGAGAGCCGCCAGGTAGCCCGCAAGCGATCCTGCCTGCAGTTCGCGCCCGCCGGCAATCGCGAGGGCAGCGCCGGCGAATCCGGCGATCGCCGACAGCACGTGCACCGCGCGCAGCCGCACGCCGTCCAGGAACAGCGGCGCCATCACCACGATCAGCAGCGGCCACAGGTAGTTCACCAGGTTGGCCTCGACCGGTGGCGCGTGTCGCAACGCGACGAACAGCAGGAAGTGGAAACCGAACAGGCCGTAGACGCCGAGCGCGAGCGTGGTCGCCGGCACGCGCCACTGCCGCCATGCGGGCCAGGCGGGAACGCTGCCGATCAGCAGCGCGGCGCCGGTCAGCAGGAACGGCGGCACCTTCGACAGCGCGACGCCAAGGCTCGCGAGCGTCGCCCACAGCGCGATCGCGCCGAGCGCGTCGAGGTTGGCGCGCGACTTCACCGGTCGCGCTCAGGCGTCAGCCGAGTCGTCCGCGCTGATCGCGCAGCCGCGCGAGCGTCGCCGCGAATGCCGCGACTCGTCCGCGCTCCTGCTCGACCACTGCCGCCGGCGCGCGCTCGACGAAGCTGGCGTTGCCGAGCTTGGCCTCGGCCTTGCGAATCTCGCCGTCGACGCGTGCAATCTCCTTGTCGAGCCGCTGGCGCTCGGCCCCGACGTCGATCTCGATCTTCAGCATCAGCCGCGCTTCGCCGACGATCTGCACCGGCGCGACCGATCCGGACGGCAGCTCCGGGACGATCTCGACCGCGTCGAGCCGGGCCAGCGCGCGCAGGTACGGCGCGAAGCCTGCCAGGCGCATCGCGTCGCCGGCCGCCACCAGCGGCAGCTTCTGCGCCGCAGACACGCCCATCTCGCCGCGCAGCGCGCGGCAGGCGTCGATCATCGCCTTCAGTTCGCCAACCCAGCGTTCGGCGGCCTCGTCGATCCGATCGACCTCGGCCTGCGGGTAGCGCTGCGTCATGATCGAATGTTGTCGCCCGGCAATCGCTTCGGCGAGCTGCGCGCCCTCGAGCCGCTGCACGCCGCGCTCGCCGTAGCGCATCGCCAGCGGCGCGACCTTCTGCCACAACTCTTCGGTGATGAACGGGATGATCGGGTGAGCCAGCCGCAGCACGGTCTCGAGCACGCGCAGCAGCGTGCGCCGCGTGGCGCGGGCGCGGGCGGTGGCCCCGGCTTCGCCGGCGCCGTCCTGCATCTGCACCTTCGCCAGTTCGAGGTACCAGTCGCAGTACTCGTTCCAGACGAACTCGTAGACGGCCCGGGCGGCGAGGTCGAAGCGGTAGTCGTCGAAGTGCTTCGCCACCCCGGTTTCGGTGCGCTGCAGCTGCGACACGATCCAGCGGTCGGCGGCGCTGAAGTCGAGGTAGCCGCCCGGCGCGCACTCGTCGGCGCGATGCGGCGCGAAGCCGCAGTCGTGGCCCTCGCAGTTCATCAGCACGAAGCGCGTGGCGTTCCACAGCTTGTTGCAGAAGTTGCGGTAGCCCTCGCAGCGATTGAGGTCGAAGTTGATGTTGCGGCCCGGGCCGGCCAGCGACGCGAATGTGAAGCGCAGCGCGTCGGTGCCGAACGCCGGGATGCCATTCGGGTATTCCTTGCGCGTTCGCTTCTCGATCGACGCAGCCTGTCTCGGGTTCATCAGCCCCCAGGTGCGCTTGGCGACGAGCGCGTCGGGCGAGATGCCGTCGATCAGGTCGATCGGGTCCAGCGTGTTCCCCTTGCTCTTGGACATCTTCTGGCCTTCGGCGTCGCGCACCAGTGCGTGCACGTAGACGTGCCGGAACGGCACCTGGCCGGTGAACGCGAGCGTCATCATGA
>DAORSF010000411.1:0-2656 GCA_035443405.1 Burkholderiaceae bacterium
CAGCATCACCGCCGAGGCCGTGTTCGAGATCGGGATGTGGTAGTTCGAGTGCAGCTTGCTGACCTTGCCGGTCAGTGCGCCGCGCGCCACCAGCCACATCAGCACTTCGACGCCCTGCGTGCCGGCGAGTTCGACCAGGTCGAGCGTCGAGTACTGCGTCGCCCACCCGGGATCGTCGACCAGGCTGTCCATGAACTTCTGGTCGAAGGCCTTGTTGATGAAGCCGGCTCGCGTGCCGTCGAGCTGGTGCGACAGCCCGCCGGTGCCGATCACGACGACGCGTTCCTCGGTGTCCCACGACTCGATCGCCCGGCCGATCGCCTCGCCGAGCCGGTAGCAGCGCGAGGCCGACGGCAGCGGCGCCTGCACCGTGTTGACGCAGACCGGGATCGTGCGCACCGGCCAGCGCTGCTCGGGCCACAGCAGCGCCATCGGAATCGTGAAGGCGTGGTCGACCAGCATCTCCTGGCAGGTGACGATGTCGAATTCGTCGGCGACCAGCGACTCGATGATGTGCCACGACAGCGCGGGGTCGCCCTTGAAGGGCGGGACCGTGGGAATGCCCCAGCCTTCGTCGGCGTTGCGGTATTCGGGGGCCGCGCCGACCGCGAAGGTCGGCATCTTGTCGAGGAAGAAGTTGAGCCCGTGGTCGTTGTAGACCAGCACGGCGATGTCGGGCCTGACCTCGGCCAGCCAGCTGCGCACCGGCGGGAAGCCATCGAAGAAAGGCTTCCAGTACGGGTCGTCCTGCAGCTTGCGGTCGATGGCGCGTCCGATCGCCGGCACGTGCGAAGTGGTGATGGCTCCGACGATCGTCGCCATGGCGTCAGTTCCTCGCGGCGGCTGCCAGCCTGGCCTTGAACGCGTCCTTGGTCATGCCGGTTTGCTGTGCCCCGATGTCCTGCACGTCGAGACCGAAGATGCCCGCGAATTTCGCCAGATAGTAGACGTTGCCGCCAGCCTCGATCAGCTCGAGGACGTTGCGGTTGCGGACTGCCTCGCGCTGCTGCGGGCTCAGGCCGTACTTCCCGCAGTAGGCGTCCTCGTCGCGCAGGAACTCGGCGCGGTTGGCTGCGTCGTTGAACGAGAAGCACATCCGGTTCAGTGCGTAGCCCTTTCGCGCCTGCTCGCCATCGAAGACGGTCGTGCCGGGTATACGGCGTTTCTCGGCGTTCATCGCGGACTCCTTTCGCTGCCTCTCGCCCGCAAGGCTAACCCGGACGGCCGGCGGCCCGGTTTGCCGCGGATCAAGTCACTGCGGCTCGATGCGCGCGGCGACGATCACCTCCCGCCAGCGACGGATCTCGCGGTCCAGCAGGGCGCCGAGTTCGGCCGGCGAGCCGGCCTGCGGCCGCACCCCCATCTCCAGCAATCGCTGCAGCACCGCGGGGGTCGAGAGCGCGTCGCGAATCGCGGCATTCAGCCGCTCGACGATGGCAGACGGCGTGGCGACGGGCACCGCCAGCGCGTTCCACGACGCCACGTCGTAGTCCGCGACACCGGCTTCCTGCACCGTCGGCGTCGTCGGCAGCACCCGGTTGCGGCGCGCCGCCGTGGTCGCCAGCGGCCGCACGGCGCCGCCGGCGATCTGCGGCAGCGTCGGCCCGAGTATCTCGATGGCCAGGTCGATTTCCCCGCCGCGCAGCGCGGTCAGCACCGCGGGTGTCGCCCGGTACGGAACGACCACTGCGTCGATGCCGGCGCGAGTGCGGAAGAGCTCGGCGGCGAGGTGCTGCGTCGAGCCGATCGCGATCGTCCCGATCGTCAGCTTGCCCGGATTCGCGCGCGCCCAGGCCAGCAGCTCGGGCAGCGCGCGGAAGCGCGAAGACGCGTCGACGCACATCACCAGGTCGAAGAAGCCCAGCGTGCCGACGGGTGCGAGGTCGCGGACGACGTCGAACGGCAGCTTGCGGAACAGGCTTGCGCTGATCGCGTTGGCGTTGCTCATGACCAGCGCGGTGTAGCCGTCCGGCGCCGCATTGACCACCGCGGTGGTCGCGACGATGCCGCCGGCGCTCGGGCGGTTGTCGACCGCGACGGCGTGTCCCAGCGATGCGCCCATCGCCCGGGCGACGACGCGCGCCGTGAGGTCGGCGATGCCGCCGGGCGCGAACGGGACCACCAGCGTGATCGCGCGGTCCGGAAAGGCGCGCTGCGCGAGCGCTCGCGGCGATACGACGGCCGCCGCCGTCGCCAGCAGCACGGCGCGACGGCCGTCGAGCCGCGGCGCGGCACGCTTCACCGATCCGTCGGCCCGGCGCCGGGCGCCGCTCACGCGCTCGCCGCCAGCTGCTGCTCGAGCCGGTGCAGCGTCCGGTAGCACGGCAGCACCTTCGCGACGCTGGCGTTCGGTTCGCGGCCGTCGCGAATCGCCGAGAAGAACTCGCGGTCCTGCAGCTCGATGCCGTTCATCGACACGTCGACCTTCGAGACGTCGATCTGCTGCTCCTTGCCGTCGAACAGGTCGTCGTAGCGCGCGATGAACGTGCCCTTGTCGCAGATGTAGCGGAAGAAGGTGCCCAGCGGCCCCTCGTTGTTGAACGACAGGCTGAGCGTGCAGATCGCTCCGGTGCTCGCCTTGAGCTGGATCGACATGTCCATCGCGATGCCCAGCACCGGGTGGATCGGGCCCTGCAGCGCGTTGGCGGCGACGATC
>DAORSF010000412.1:0-2654 GCA_035443405.1 Burkholderiaceae bacterium
CACCTCGGGATCCACCGGCAAGCCCAAGGGCGCGATGATCCCCCACCGCGGCATCGTCAACCGCGTCCTCTGGAACGTCGATCGCATCGGCATGACCGCGCGGGACCACCTGCTGCAGAAGACCACGTACACGTTCGACGCGTCGGTCTGGGAGTTCTTTTCGCCGCTCGCGATCGGCGCGCCGGTGACGCTCGCCCGCCACGGGGGCGAAAGGGATGCGGGCTATCTCGTCGAAGCGGTCGAGGCGCACGGCATCACCGTCCTCGAGCTGGTCCCCTCGGCGTTGCGGGCGTTGCTGCTCGAGCCATCGCTTCGGTCGTGCGCGACGCTGCGATACGTCGGCGTCGGCGGTGAGCCTCTCGACTGGGCGCTGGTGCGCGAGTTCGAGCGCTGCCTGCCCGGCGTGACGCTCGGCAACTACTACGGTCCCACCGAGGCCAGCGACGTCACGACCAGCATCGACGTCACCGGAATGCCCGAAGCGCCCGGCCCGGTGCCCATCGGGCGACCGATCGCCAATGCGCGCGTGCACGTCCTCGACGCCGCGCTGCAGCCGGTGCCGATCGGCGTGATCGGCGAACTGTACATCGGCGGTGTCGGGCTGGCTCGCGGCTACCTGAACCGACCCGAGCTGACCGCCGAGCGCTTCGTACCGAACCCGTTCGCGCCTGGCGAGCGGCTTTACCGCACCGGAGACCTCGTGTATTGGCGACCCGACGGCGTCGTCGGATTCGTCGGACGCACCGACCACCAGGTCAAGCTGCGCGGCCAGCGCATCGAGCTCGGCGAGATCGAAGCGGCGCTGAACGCCTGCGCAGGCATCCGCCAGAGCGTCGTCGTGATGCGCGAGGACCGGCCCGGCGATCGCCGGCTGGTCGGCTACGTCGAGGGCGACGGCGTCGACGCGGACGCCATCAAGACGGCACTGCGCGCGCGCCTGCCCGCGTACATGGTGCCCGCCGCCATCGTGCCGATGGCCGCCCTGCCGCGCCTGTCCAACGGCAAGCTCGATCGCAAGTCGCTGCCCGCCCCGAATGGTGCGGGAAGCGAGCCCGCGTCGTCCTTCGTGGCCGCACGCACGCCGATCGAGGAGGCGCTGGTCGCGATCTGGGCCGAGGTATTGGGGCGCGAGCGGGTGGGCGTCCATGACGACTTCTTCGATCTCGGCGGCCACTCGCTGTCCGCCGCGCAGGCGATGTCGCGCATCCGGGCGGTACTGGGTGCGGACCTGCCGCTGCACGCCCTGTTCGAGTCGCCGACGGTCGCCGGACTGTCCCAGCGGATCCGGCCCGGGGCGCGAACGGAGGAACCGGACCTCGGCCCGCCGCTCGTTGGGGGCAGCGCCGCCGGGGCCGACGTGATTCCCGCGTCGGCAGCTCAGCAGGCGTTGTGGACGATCGACCGGCTGGCGGGCCCGAGCGGGCTCTACAACATCTCCGCGGCGACCCGGCTCGAAGGGTCGCTCGACGCCGAAGCGCTGCGTCTCGCGCTTCAGGCCTTCGTCGACCGTCACGCGGCGCTGAGGACCGGCTTCGACGAAGTCGACGGCGTCCCGGTGCAGGCCGTGCTCCCGCGCGTCGACGTGCAGCTGCCGGTCGTGGATCGTGTGGCGGCCGGCGACGCTTCGGTCGACGTCGCCCTGGACGACGAGATCCACCGGCTCGCGATGGAGCCCTTCGACCTGGCCCGTGCGCCGCTGTTCCGGGCCCGGCTGCTCCGCGTGTCCGGCGCCGATCACGTGCTGGTGTTCGTGGTTCACCATATCGTCGCCGACGGATGGTCGATGGGGATCCTCGCCAGAGAGTTGCCGCTCCTCTACGAACGCGCGCTTCGCGGCGAGCGCCCGGCGCCCGCCGCGGGCGCCGGCGAGGTCGACTTCGCCGACTACGCGCTGTGGGAGCGCGGGAGACTGGCGAGCGGCGTCGGGCAGGCCGCGCTCGCGTACTGGAAGAGCCAGCTCGCCGGCATCGAGCCGATCGAGCTGCCGACCGACCGGCCTCGCCCGCGCATCGGCTCGCTGCGCGGCGGCTCGTTGCCGTTCACGATACCGGCGGCCCAGGTAGCCGGCCTGAACGCACTGGCCCGCGCGAACCGCGCCACGCTGCACATGGTCCTGCTCGCGGCCTTCCAGACCCTGCTGATGCGCTACAGCGGGCAGCAGCACTTCGCGGTCGGCACGCCCGCCGCCGGGCGCGGCCGCGCCGAGCTCGACGCCATCTTCGGGATGTTCGCGAACATGCTGGTGATGCGCGCCGACCTCTCCGGCGAACCCGGCTTCGCCGAATTGCTGGGCCGCGTCCGTCAGACCGCGCTGGACGCCTATTCGCACCAGGAGCTGCCTTTCGAGCGAATCGTGGCCGAGCTCAATCCGCATCGGGAGCCCAACCGCAATCCGCTGTTCCAGGTGGCGTTCGCAATGCAGAACGTGCCGCCCACCGCGATCGAACTGCCCGGCGTCGAATGCAGTCCGCTCGCAAGCCGCAACGACACGGCCAAGTTCGACCTCGGGCTGTCGTTCGTCGAGCGCGACGGCGAGTTGCACGGGTCGTTGCGCTACGCCGCCGACCTGTTCGACGACGCGACGATCGAACGCATGGCCGGGCACTTCCGCAACCTGGTCGACGCCATCCTGGCGAACCCGCAGGCGAAGCTCT
>DAORSF010000413.1:0-2644 GCA_035443405.1 Burkholderiaceae bacterium
ACAACCTGCTGCAGAGCCTGCGGCTGCTGGCCGACGGGATGGCGAGCTTCGACCGCCACTGCGCAGCGGGGATCGAGCCCGATCGGGCGCGGATCGCGGCGCTGCTCGAGCGCTCGCTGATGCTGGTCACCGCGCTCAATCCGCACATCGGCTACGAGCGGGCTGCCGAGATCGCGAAGAAGGCGCATCGCGAAGGCAGCACGCTTCGAGAGGCGGCGCTGGCGATGGGGTACGTCACGGCGGAGCAGTTCGACGCGTGGGTGCGGCCTGATCGGATGACCGGCCAGGGCTGAACCCGCGCAGCTGCGCCGCCCGCTTGGCCAGGCGTTCGTACAGGCGTTCGGCCAGGTCGCGGTCGAAATCGTGGCGACAGGCGTTTCGTACACCGTCTTCGGCAGCCCGAGCAACTGTAGACGAGCGGCACGGACGAAGGTCGATTCATGGCGCAATGATGCCGCGGGAATCGCGAAATTCCCGTGACAGCCATCGCGAGGCCGGGTCGGGGCGCTTCGCTTATGCTTCGTCGATGAGCGACGAAGCCCGCCTTTCCTCCGTCGCTGCCGCGCCGCCCGCCGATGCGCGCGCCGCGGTGGCCTCGCAACGCAGCTCGCTGTCGGTGCTGCGGGCGCTGTGGCCGTTCATGGCCCCCTATCGGGCGCGCGTCGCGGTGGCGGCGATCGCGCTGCTGGTCGCGGCCGCCGCGACGCTGGTGGTGCCGATCGCGTTCCGGCAGCTGATCGACGTCGGTTTCGCCACGCCGGCGGCGGCTCCCGGCGCCGTCGCTGCCGACCCGGTCCACGTGAACCTGTGGTTCCTGGCGCTGTTCGGCGTCGCGGCGGTGCTCGCGCTGGGCACCGCGCTGCGCTTCTACAGCGTGTCCTGGCTGGGCGAACGGGTCACGGCCGATCTGCGCCGGGCGGTGTACCGGCAGGTGCTTCGGCAGGACCCGCGCTTCTTCGAGACGCTGAAGACCGGCGAGGTGCTGTCGCGCCTGAGCACCGACACGACGCTGATCCAGACGCTGGTCGGCACCAGCATCTCGCTGGGGCTGCGCAACGCGCTGCTGTTCGTCGGCGCGCTGGCCATGCTGATCGTGACCAGTCCGCAGCTGGCATCGATCATCGTCGGTCTGCTGCTGGTGGTGGTGCTGCCGATCCTGGTGTTCGGCCGGCGCGTGCGGCGCCTGTCGCGCGCCAGCCAGGACGCGATCGCCGACAGCAGCGCGCTCGCCGGCGAGACGCTGAACGCGATCCAGATCGTGCAGGCTTACGCCCGCGAGCCGCTCGAGGCGCAACGCTTCGGCGAGTCCACCGAAGCGGCGTTCGCGAGCGCGATCCGGCGCGTGCGCGCCCGCTCGCTGCTGACCGCGCTGGCGATCGTGCTGGTGTTCGGCGCGATCGTGTTCGTGCTCTGGATGGGGGCGCACGCGGTGCTCGAAGGACGATTGACCGCCGGGCTGCTGACGCAGTTCATCCTGTACGCGGCGCTGGTCGCGGGTGCCACCGGCGCGATCGCCGAGGTGCTCGGCGACGTGCAGCGCGCGGCAGGAGCGACCGAGCGGCTGCTCGAACTGCTCGAGGCCGAGCCGGCGATCCGCGCTCCTGCGCAGCCCGAGCGACTGGCGCCGTCGGGGCAGGGCGCGCGCGTCGCCTTCGAGGCCGTCACGTTCAGCTACCCGTCCCGACCCGGCGAACGGGCGCTCGACGACGTCTCGCTGGCGGTCACGCCCGGCGAGACGGTCGCGCTGGTCGGCCCGTCGGGCGCCGGGAAGACCACGCTGTTCCAGTTGCTGCTGCGCTTCCACGATCCGCAGGCCGGCGCGATCCGGCTCGATGGCGTCGACCTGCGCCGCCTCGATCCGGCGGACCTGCGCGGCGCGATCGGACTGGTGTCGCAGGACAGCGTGGTGTTCTCGGCCGATGCGATGCAGAACATCCGCTACGGCCGTCTCGACGCCAGCGACGACGAGGTGATCGAGGCCGCGAAGGCGGCGCGCGCGCACGAGTTCATCGAGCGCCTGCCGGACGGTTATCGCACCTTCCTCGGCGAGCGCGGCGTGCGGCTGTCCGGCGGGCAGCGCCAGCGCATCGCGATTGCGCGGGCCCTGCTGAAGAACCCGCCGTTGCTTCTCCTCGACGAGGCCACCAGCGCACTCGACGCCGAGAGCGAGCGTGCGGTGCAGGCGGCGCTCGAGCGGGCGATGCGCGGTCGCACGACGCTGGTGATCGCGCACCGGCTCGCGACCGTGATCGGCGCCGACCGGATCGTCGTGCTCGAACGCGGCCGGGTGGTCGACGCCGGTACGCACGCCGAACTCGTCGAGCGCGGCGGGCTGTACGCGAGATTGGCTGCGATACAGTTCGACTCCAGCCTGGAGGCCTCATGAGACTCGTTCGCTACGGACCCCGCGGCAGGGAGAAGCCCGGCCTGATCGACGCCGCGGGCACGATTCGCGACCTGTCCGGTGTCGTCGCCGACATCGGGCCGGACCAGCTGTCGCCGACAGGGCTCGCGCGACTCGCCCGCATCCGGACCGACCGGCTTCCGGCAGTACGCGGCAAGCCGCGATTCGGACCGCCGGTGACCGGCGCGACCAAGTTCGTCGCGATCGGGCTGAACTATTCGGACCACGCCGCCGAGACCG
>DAORSF010000414.1:0-2620 GCA_035443405.1 Burkholderiaceae bacterium
ACCCCCACCGCCAGCAGCCGCTCGTACGTCGCGTCCATCCGCGCTTCGGGCGGCACGAACACCACCGTCCCGTCCCGCCCGCGCGTCAGCAGCACGCGATAGACGTTCTTGCGCACCGTCAGCGGATCCTTCAGTCGCGGCCGGTTCGTGCCGGCGAACTCGATCGACCATCCGCCATCGGTCCACAGCAGGTCGGACCCCCACGCGAGCAGCGCGCAATCGAGTTCGAGCCCCTGCGACGAGAACTCGGTCGCCACCGTCTGCAAGCGGCAGCACGACTGCGAATCCGAGGGGTCGGCGTTGTACCAGGGCCCGACCCGCAACTGCTTCGTCGTCTGGAAGGTGTTGTCCACGCCGTGCCTCGGCAACCACTTGTCCTTCGACGACGCGACGATCCCGTAGCGGGCGAAGCGCGCATCCGCGTATCGCTCCCGCAGGTACGAGCGCGCCGACTCGAGATCGCGCGTCACCAGGAAGCGATGGCCGCCGTCGTGCAGCTCGTCGGCCCAGCTGCGCAGCGTGCCGGGCGCCAGGCCGTCCAGCAGGCCTGCGACGAACTGATGCACGCGCGGGGTCAGGTGAAAGCGGATCTCGGTGTCCAGGCTGAGCGTCGGATGCCAGCGGGTCGCGCCCTGCAGGTCGCGGAAGACCTCGGCGAAGGCGGGGGCGCCGTGGATCGACCAGTGCGCCGCACGCGGGGAGCGGCGCACCGCCTCGACCCAGAGCGGGATGCCGCCCTCCTCGCCGACGTGGATGGCCTGCCCGTTGCCGATCAGCGCGACCAGCACGCACCACTCCGGGATGCGCTCGCAGAACTCGATCAGGTGCTCGGGCTCCGAGAGCCCGACTTCGCCCCCGTGAACGTGCGCGACCCGCTCGGCATCGTGAGCGCGCTGCGCCTCGTCGAAGACGATCAGGTGCTCGGGCGGCACCGGACGGCCGGGCCGCGAGTGCTGTCGCACGTACTCCTTGATCGCCTGGACGAAGGTGCGGCCTCCGCCGCCCGCGTCCTGCAGCGCGTGCTGCAAGACCTGCACCAGCGGGCCGTTCCCGGAGAGGTACACCGCGGGCGGCATCATCCGGCCGTTCGCCCGCGGCACCGAGATCTCGTCCAGCCAATGCGCGTGAACCAGCTGCAGACCGACCAGCGTCTTGCCCGACCCGGGCACGCCGCTCAACAGCACGAGGTGGCGCGTGCGCGTGCGCGCCGCTTCGCGAGCGATCTCGGAGATGTAGCGCAGCGCAGGATCGGTCGCGGCCCGCGCCCGCTTGATCATCGGCAGCTCGCGCCGATGGAACAGTTCGCGCGCCGCCTGCACGATGGTCGGCAAGGGCGCGTAGGCGTCGAGCGCCAGGAACTCCTCGGCATCGACGATCGGCGCACCGTCGGCCGACAGCGCTTCGAGCAGCGCATCGAGACCCTCGGGGCCGACCACGTAGACGCCATCGCGCTCGACGGGCGTCGGCCCGCCACCGCGCACCAGCAGGGCGGGCGTCACCGAGCGATCGGCGCAGGCCGCATGGTAGGCGCGCAAGTCGCGGGCGTAGCCCATGGCCTGGTCGATCGCCGCCTGGGAAGCGTGAAGGGCGCCCTTCAGCTCGAGCACCGCGACGCAGCCGCGCTCCAGCACGATGACATCGGGTCGGCGCGAATCGCGAGGCAGCTCGTACTCCAGGATCGCCGTGTATTCGCGAGCGCCGACGTCGCGCACTTCGAGCTCGCGGCACTCGCGTTGAAGCCACGGGATGGACTGATCCCAGGCGCGGATCTGCTCGGGCGAGGCGTCGGTGACGACCTGCTGCAGCCGAAGCCGCACCACCCGCGGTTCGGAGCGGGAGAAAGCCTCGAGGCTCGATTGCCAACCGAAGCGGTCGTACAGCCGGGCGTCGTTGCCGTCCCCAGCCATGGTCAGGATGCCCGGGAGCGCACCGCCAAGCTCTGTGTCGCGCGCCCGATCAGGCCGTGAGCGTCGTAAAGCGCCGATTCCGCTAGACCTCCGCCGTCGGCGCCCAGGGCTGTCCGGGCATCGAGGCAGATCCACTCGCCGATGGGGCGGCGCAGCAGGTTGATGGTGAGATCGGAGTTCACGAAGCTGTAGCGCTGGTAGTCGAGCACGGCGCTGATGCCGTTGCCGGAGTCAGCGGCGACCGCGACCCGCTGGTAAGGGCTCGGCGCCTCGCCCTCCAGCAGCGGATGGCGCAGGCGGAACCAGACCGCGCAGGGGCCCCGCCAGAACTCGCCACGCGCGATCCGCGTCTCCACCAGGTCGGCGTAGCCGACCGCTCGGCCGGCGAAGGGGAAGTTTGCTGCCGGTGACGCCTCGGGCGCGAGCGGCGCGGCGGGCAGCGGATGGCCGGGAACCTCCGGCGGAAGTTCGACCGGCGACTCGCGCTGCGCGAGGGCGGTGAAGCGGGCCACGTCCTTGTTGCCGGCCATCAGGTGCGCGGAGAAGTGCCCGACGTTGCGACCGACGTAGTCGGTCATGACTTCGACGATGAGGTCGCCGATCGGGACGGGGCGCAGGAGGTTGGCGGTGAGGCGGGCGATGTGGGTGAGGCCGTGCTCGTGGGCGGCTTGCTCGACGGCGCGGCAGACCAGGGCGATGGGCGGGCCGGCGTG
>DAORSF010000415.1:0-2613 GCA_035443405.1 Burkholderiaceae bacterium
CCGTCGTGCTCCAGTGCAACAACTTCGAGGTCGTGAACATGGGCGTGATGGTCCCGTGTTCCGGGATCCTCGCGCGCGCGAAGGCGGAGAATGCGGACATCGTGGGCCTGTCGGGCCTGATCACGCCGTCCCTCGAGGAGATGGCCTACGTCGCGAAGGAGATGGAGCGCGACGAATACTTCCGCTCGAGGAGGACCCCGCTGCTGATCGGCGGCGCGACCACGTCGCGGGTGCACACCGCGGTGAAGGTCGCGCCGAACTACTCGGGCCCGGTGGTCTACGTCCCCGATGCGTCGCGATCGGTGCCGGTGGTGCAGAGCCTGATGTCGAACGACCAGCGCGACGAGTTCCTCGCCAACCTCGCTGCCGACTACGAGCGCGTGCGCGCGCAGCACGCATCGAAGAAGGGGCCCGAGCTGGTGCCGCTGGCGCAGGCGCGCGCGAACCGGACGAAGTTCGACTGGCTGCACGCCGGGCCGGATGGCGGCCCGTACCGGCCGCCGAAGCCGAAGTTCACCGGCCGGCGCGAGTTCCGCAATTTCGACCTCGCCGAGATCGCCGCGTTCATCGACTGGGGCCCGTTCTTCCAGACCTGGGACCTGCACGGCGCCTACCCGGCGCTGCTCAACGACGACGTGGTCGGCGAGTCGGCGCGGCGCGTGTTCTCGGACGGCAAGTCGATGCTCAAGCGCGTCATCGACGGCCGCTGGCTCACCGCCAACGGCGTGGTCGCGTTCCTGCCGGCCAACACCGTCAACGACGACGACATCGAGGTCTACACCGACGAGACGCGCACGCAGGTCGCGTTCACCTGGCGCAACCTGCGCCAGCAGACCGCCAAGCGCGGCGGCGTCGACAACAAGTGCCTGGCCGACTTCGTCGCCCCGAAGTACATCGACGGCAAGCCCTCGGGCATCGCCGACTGGATCGGCATGTTCGCGGTGACCTCGGGCCTGGGCATCGAAAGGAAGCTCGACGAGTTCGCGCGGCTGCTCGACGACTACTCGTCGATCATGCTCAAGGCGATCGCCGACCGGCTCGCCGAGGCCTTCGCCGAGTGCCTGCACGCGCGCGTGCGCCGCGACCTGTGGGGCTACGCGCCCGACGAGGCGCTCGGCAACGACGAGCTGATCGCCGAGAAGTACCGCGGCATCCGCCCCGCGCCCGGCTATCCGGCCTGCCCCGAGCACACCGTCAAGCGCGCGCTGTTCGACGCGCTGCGCGCCGGGGAGATCGGCATGGGGCTCACCGAGCACTTCGCGATGATGCCGGCTTCGAGCGTGAGCGGGTTCTACTTCTCGCACCCGCTGTCGTCGTACTTCGGCGTGGGCCGGATCGGCGAGGACCAGCTGATGGACTATGCGGCGCGCGCCGGCCGAGACGAGGAAGAGCTCAGGCGGGCGCTGGCGCCGGTGCTGTAGCCGCGGCTCGCAGCCGGGCTGGGCTCGCTCGCGATATTCGCGGGCGGCTTCCCGGCGCGCCGCCGGGGCCGGCTTCAGGCGTGCGTGCCGTGCGCCAGCCGCGACAGCCGATCGTGATCGCGCACGGCGATCCACTGCCGGCCGCTGTCGATGAGACGTGCACGATCGAATTCGCCGAGGATGCGGCTTACCGTCTCGACGGTCGCGCCGGTCATCTGCGCGAGGTCCTGCCGCGACAGCTGCATGTCGATCATCGTTCCGCCGGCTTCCGGCCGGCCCATGCGCTCGGCGAGTGCCAGCAGCGTCGCCGCGAGGCGCCGGTCGGCGGGGTAGATGCCGAGTTGCTCGATGGTGTGGCGCGCCGCGCGCAGCCGAGCGGCGGTGAGCTCGAGCCCGGCGAGCGCGACCGACGGGTAGCGATGCAGCAGGCCGCGGAACGCGTCGGCGTCGATCGACAGCACGCAGCAGTCGGTGTGCGCTGCCGCCGCGTCGCGATAGACCGGGTCGCCGAGTTCGGCGACGGTGCCGAAGTACTCGCCGGCACCGAGCAGCGCGATCAGCACGTCGTGGCCGTCGGGCGTCGGGTGCGCGATCTTCACGTGGCCGATCGCGACGAAGGACAGCCGTGCGGCAGGCTCGCCGGCGCTGTGGATCACGTGCCCGGCCGCGAAGCTCGCCTGCCGGAAATGCCTGGCGACCCGCGCGAGCTCGGTGCGCGACAGCCGCGCGAAGAACGGGCTGGCGGCGAGCACGCGCAACTGGTCCGCGGGCGAGCAGCGCGGCGGCGCGAGCGCGATCGGTTCGGCGCGCGCGCGGTGCCGCGCTCCGCCCTTGCGCGCGGCAGCCTTCGCGGTCTCGCCCTTGCCGGACGCACGGCGCGCAGGCGCGCTCGCTGCGGGCGCGACTTTCCGGCTCGCGGGCTTGCGGGTCCTGGTCGCGCCATCCATGCCGATCTGCCTCGATTCCTGCTCAGGGGCGAACACCATGCCCCGCCCGTCCGGCCCGCGCAAGGGCCTGATCGCGCCTTTTGTGATCTGGGCTCTATCCTGACGCCTGACTGACGTAAAGCTGACGATTTCCGGACGAATGCCGGATGAATGCCGGACGAACGGGGCCGGCTTCCGGCCAGGCAGGCTCAGGCCGTGGCGCCGCTCATTCCCAGATAGGCAGACTGCACGGCCGGATCCTCGAG
>DAORSF010000416.1:0-2612 GCA_035443405.1 Burkholderiaceae bacterium
TCGACGCTCGCGGCCGCGCAGGGGCACTTCGTGCACGTCTACGTCGATCGCGAGAGCCGGCGGCCGACGGCGCTGCCGTCGCCACTGCGGGCTGCGCTGCAGGCGCTGTCGGCGTAGCGGCGATGCGCTACCCGCACGCCTACCGCCACGTCGACGATGCGATCGTGTCGCGTCGCTCGACCCGCGCCTTCCTGGATCGCCCGGTGCCGCGCGAGGTCGTCGAGGACATCCTCGACGTGGCCCGCCGCGCACCGTCGGGTACCAACACCCAGCCCTGGAAGGTCGTCGTGCTCGCCGGGGAAGCTCGGCAGCGGCTGAGCCGGAGCATTCTCGAGGCGTTCGACGATCCGGCGCGCAGCGCGCAGCACGTCCCCGAGTACCAGTACTACCCGCAGCGTTGGGCCTCGCCGTACCTGGAGCGCCGCCGCAAGGTGGGCTGGGACCTCTATGGCCTCCTCGGCATCGGTCGCGACGAGAAGGCGCGGATGCACGCGCAGCACGGACGCAACTTCGCGTTCTTCGACGCGCCGGTCGGGATGATCTTCACGATCGACCGGTCGCTCGAGCGCGGCAGCTGGCTGGACTACGGGATGTTCCTTCAGAACGTCATGCTTGCAGCCCGTGCGCGAGGCCTGGATACGTGTCCGCAGGCCGCGTTCGTGCCGTACCACCGGATCATCGCGGATGTGCTGAAGCTGCCCGACGGCGACATGGTGGTCTGCGGCATGGCGCTCGGCTATGCCGATCCCGCGGCGCTCGAGAACCGACTTCGGACCATCCGCGAGCCGGTCGCCGGCTTCGCCCGATTCGAAGGCTGGCAATAGCCGTTTCCCGCCGCCTGTCGCAGAATCGCGACCGATCATCGAGAATTCGCGTTAACGACAACACGTAAGCGCTTCAATTTTCGCGATATTTCGTTACTATCCGTGGCAGTCTGCCAATCATTGCCGCTCGCGGGGGGAATGCGACGATGTCTTGCCTTGGTTCTGTCGGGTTTGCGCGCTGGGGCGCGACGCTCGTCCTTGCGTGGGCTTCGGTTGCCGCGCTGTTGTGGCCCAGTGCCGATGTCCAGGCGCGCGAGGCGTCGAAGCAGGGCAAGCAGGGCGTCGCCGCGGCCAAGGCCAAGGCCAAGGCGAAGCCGGTTGCGGCGTCCCGGGCGACCGCGAAATCGCCGGCGCGTGCCAGCGCGACCCGCGGCAAGGCGGTCGTGCGCGCGAGCTCGAAGCGTTCGCGCGGCAATGCGACCGCGGCGCGCGGCACCGGGCGCGGCGCCGCGGCTGTCGCCAGGGCACGCCCGGCGGAACCGCCGAAACCCTCTCTCGGCCATGCGATCGGCCTGCACGCGGTCGACGACCCGCTGTCGCTGCAGTCGGCGGTCGCTCTCGTCGTCGACCAGCGCAGCGGCGAGGTGCTGTTCGAAAAGAACGCGCAGGCCGTCCTGCCGATCGCGTCGATCAGCAAGCTGATGACGGCGATGGTCGTGCTCGACGCGCAACTGCCCTTGTCGGAGATGCTCGACATCTCGCAGGACGACGTCGACACCGAGCGCAATACCCGGTCGCGGCTGCGCACGGGCACGCGGCTTTCGCGTGGCGAGTTGATGCAGCTGGCGCTGATGTCCTCCGAGAACCGAGCCGCGCATGCGCTGGGCCGGCACTATCCCGGCGGCATGGCGAGCTTCGTCGAGCAGATGAACCGGAAGGCGCGCGAGATCGGCATGTCGAACTCGCACTTCGTCGAGCCGACCGGGCTATCGAGCGACAACGTTTCGAATGCCCGCGACCTGGCGACGCTGGTGCGCACGGCGTCGCACTACCCGCTGATCCGCGAGTACTCCACGGCGAGCGAGCTCACTGTCGACACCGGCTACCGGTCGGTCAGCTACCGGAACACCAACCGGCTGGTCGGCAAGCCAGACTGGGACATCGGGCTGCAAAAGACGGGCTACATCTCGGAAGCCGGGAATTGCGTGGTGATGCAGACCCGCATCGAGGGGCGGGCGGTCGTGATGGTGCTGCTCGATGCCCGGGCGCGGGTGGCCCGGATGGGCGACGCGCAACGCATTCGCAACTGGCTCGAGCGGACCCCGCGCACCGGGATCGAGGCCGAAGCGCGCGGCCTGCGCACGATCAGCGACCAGCGCGCGGTTCAGGTCTCGCGCGACTCGTGACCGAGTGCCGCCGAGATCTCGGCGGCGGTCTTGCACAGCTGGTCGATCCACTCGTCCTGCACGAAGTCGGCTGGCGCCGAGATCGACAGCCCCGCAACCAGCTTGCCGGTGTCGTCACGAATGCCGGCGGCGATGCAGCGCACGCCCAATTCGAGTTCCTCGTTGTCGCGCGCGTAGCCGCGCGCCCGCACCAGCGCGAGTTCGCGCTCCAGGCGCGACGGATCGGTGATGCTGTTCTTCGTGTGGCCCGCGAGGCCCGTACGCGCGGCATAGGCGCGCACGTTGCGCGGGTCGTCGACTGCGAGGAACAGTTTGCCGACCGAGGTCAGGTGCAGCGGTGCACGTCCGCCGACCGCGCGCACGACCTGCATCCCCGAGCGCTCGGATACGGCGCGCTCGATGTAGACGATCTCGTCGCCCTGGCGGATCGACAGGTTGACCG
>DAORSF010000417.1:0-2590 GCA_035443405.1 Burkholderiaceae bacterium
GCGGTCGCCGCCTCGCTGCTGCTCTCCACGGCGGGCCTCGGGCAGCGGTTGATTGCGCCGCTGGAGCGCGACGCCGGACCCGCGCTCGACCAGGCTGCACTGCGCGCGTTGATGGCGCGCAACGAGGCTCCGCAGGCGATCGTCATCCTGGGCGGCGGCCTGCGCTCGGACGTGCACGAGCGTCCGGAGCGCTACCGTCCGCACGCACGGACGACCGAGCGCTTGCTGTACGGCGGGTGGGTGGCACGCGTCACCGGCCTGCCGGTGCTCGTCACCGGGGGCGCGCCCGGCGACGAACCCTTCAGCGAGGCCGCGCTGATGAAGCGGATGCTCGAGACCCGATTCGGCGTGCGCGTGAAATGGGTCGAGGAGAAGGCGCTCGACACGGCGGACAACGCCCGTCGATCGGCGGAGCTGCTGCTCGCCGACAAGCGTCGCCGCGTGCTGCTCGTGACGCACGCGGTCCACATGCCGCGGGCGCGTGCGGCCTTCGAGCGCGCGGGACTGGAAGTGATCGCCGCGCCGCACGGCTTCTTCGGTTCGCCGGCTCATTCCGGCTGGTTCGAGTGGCTGCCCAGCGCCGACGGCGTGGCGATCAACTGGCTGGCACTGCACGAGATCGCAGGGCGCCTGTGGTACCGTCTGCGCGGCCTGGAGTGAGCCTTTCGGCAGACAAACCCGGACCATCGAATCACCACCCCCCGGAGCAAGGATGAACTCGAAACCCGTTCTCGGCGCCAATGACGTCAAGGCGATCGCCGCCGCAGCCGAGGCCGAAGCCCTGCGCAACCAGTGGGCCGTCTCGATCGCCGTCGTCGACGACGGCGGCCACCTGCTGGCGCTGCAGCGGCTCGACGGCGCGGCGCCGATCTCGGCGTACATCTGCCAGGAGAAGGCGCGCACCGCGGCCCTCGGCCGGCGCGAGTCGCGGATCTACGAAGAGATGATCAACGCGGGGCGACAGTCGTTCCTGTCGGCGCCGAAGCTGCGCGGCATGCTCGAGGGCGGGGTGCCGATCATCGTCGACGGTCAATGCGTCGGCGCCGTCGGCGTGTCGGGCGTCAAGTCGACCGAGGACGCGCAGATCGCGCGTGCCGGCATCGCGGCGCTGCCGACCGGTTGAAGCGATCTGCCCGAAGCGCCCGACTGAAGCGCCCGACTGAAGCGCCCGACTGAAGCGAACCGTCGGCGCGGCGGCGCGCCGGGGCCCGCCGCCGCGACGCTCACTTCGCCTCGAGCGAGTTCGCGATCTGGTACAGCCCCTCGAGCACCAGGTTCTCGTGGTAGGTGAACTCGATCGTCAGCCGCGGTCCCAGCGTGCGCGCGGCGCCGCCCGACAGGATGCAGCGCAGGTCGGGGTGGTTGCGCTTGTGCAGGAAGTACATGCGCTCGACCGCGCCGGCCTGCGCGTGCGCGCACCCCGACGCGATCGCGTCGACGGTCTGGCGCGGGTAATCGACGTAGTCACCCTGCGCGTCGGGCAGCGTGGCGGTGTTCTGGTGCAGCGCGCGCACCATCAGCCCGAGGCCGGGCATGATGCCGCCGCCGAGGAAGTGCCCTTCGGCGGTGAGCAGGTCCATCGTCGTCGCGGTGCCGCACACCACGACCAGCGCCGGGCGCTCGCCGACCAGCGCGCGCGCGCCGATCATCGCGGCCCAGCGGTCGCAGCCGAGTGCGGCGGGGTTCAGGTAGCCGTTCTTCACGCCGCACTGCTCGGGTCGCGACGTGATCCAGTGCGGCTCGGGCGCGTCGGGCCAGATCTCCAGCGAGCGCAGCGTCGGGTTGACGACGCCGGTGCCGGCGACGTTCGAGATCACGATGCTGCCCGGGGTCGGCTGTCGCCGCCACTCCTTGGTGACCATCGAGACCTCTTCGAGCAGCACGCGCCCGAAGGCCAGCATCTTGTCCTGCGCCAGCGCGCGGCCCCCGGACGGCGGCGGCGAATAGGTTCCCCACTTCAGGAACGTGTTGCCGATGTCGATCAGCAGGTAGCTCATGATGCGCTGGCGACCGGGATCCTGCCGATGCGCGCCTGCCACTCGCGCGGGCCGGTCTCGTGCACCGAGGTGCCCGCCGCGTCGACTGCGACGGTGACCGGCATGTCGCGGACCTCGAACTCGTAGATCGCCTCCATGCCGAGGTCGGCGAAACCGAGCACCCGGGCGCTGCGGATCGACTTCGAGACCAGGTAGGCGGCGCCGCCGACGGCCATCAGGTACGCGGCCTTGTGGCGGCGGATCGCGTCGATCGCGACCGGCCCGCGCTCGGCCTTGCCGACCATCGCGAGCAGGCCGGTCTGCGACAGCATCATGTCGGTGAACTTGTCCATCCGCGTCGACGTCGTCGGTCCCGCGGGGCCGACCGCTTCGTCGCGGACCGGGTCGACCGGGCCCACGTAGTAGATGACGCGGCCGCCGAAGTCGACCGGCAGCTTCTCGCCTCGTGCGAGCATGTCCTGGATCCGCTTGTGCGCGGCGTCGCGGCCGGTGAGCATCTTCCCGGACAGCAGCAGCGTCTGCCCCGGCTTCCACGATGCGACTTCCTCGCGCGTCAGCGTGTCCAGGTCGACGCGCTTCGACGTGCGCACGTC
>DAORSF010000418.1:0-2574 GCA_035443405.1 Burkholderiaceae bacterium
CCGTCGCGTTGCATCGGATTCGACTATCGGCGAGAAGTCTTAGACGTTCCTTAATCCCGGCGCGCCGTCGTTGCGCAATCCACACGCGAGCCGCCTGGCCCCGGCCAGTCGCCGATCGTCAGCGCGGTGCAGGTCGAACTGGCATCGCTACAGCACAACCAGGTGCCACGCGGTCGCCACGTCGATCGGCTGCCCTTCACGCGGCGCGCACCACCCTCAGCGCGCCCGGCAGCACCCGCACGGAGAACTCGCGAACGCTGGCCAGCGGCTCGCCGTCCGCCGCCAGCGGCAGCTCGACGTCGCACTCGACGCGCAATCGCGTGAGGCGCGCGGCGCGCACCTCCGGGTTGCCGAGATGCGTGCCCGCGAGCAGCCGCGGCAGCATCAGCAGCGCGCCGGCGCGTCCGAAGCGGCCGGCAAGCAGCAGGTCGAGCCGCCCGTCGTCGATGCGCGCGCCGGGCGCCGCCGGCATCCCGGCGCCGTAGCTCGGCGTGTTCAGGCACGAAGCGAACAGCGCATCGCCGTCGTGCGCGAGTGCGTCGTCGACGAACACGCGCAGGTGCCGGCGGCGCAGCGCGGCCAGCTCGCCCAGCGTCGCCCAGAGATAGCGCGGCAAGCCGCGCAGCCACTGCGGTCCCTCGGCCGCGCGACGCGCGATCGCCGCGTCGAATCCGGCGGCCAGGCTCGACGCGAATGGCAGCGCGCCGCCGTCGGTCGACAACTCGCCGAGGTCGCATAGCGAGGCGGGCCCGTGCAACGCGCGCGCCAGCGCGCCGCCCCATGCCAGCCCGCGCAGGCCCAGCGCGCCCGCCAGGTCATTGCCGCTGCCCACCGGCACGAGTCCCAGCAGCAGGCTTCGCGCGACCAGATCCGGAAGCAGCCGATGCACCGTACCGTCTCCGCCGACCAGGACCACGCGCGACCCCTCGGGGTGTACCTGCAGCAAGGCGCGCGCGCGGCCGACGTCATCGGCCAGCGCGAAGACCGCCTCGGGCGCGCGCAGCGCCAGCCACTGCCGCACCGGGTCGGCCAGGCGCAGCGCGCGACCTCCGGCGGCGCGCGGATTCAGCAGCACCAGCGGGACTATTTCTTCCGCCCGTACTTGCCCGTCAGCGTCGCCTTGGCGATCGTGTTGGCGTTGACCATGAAGCCGACCAGCGACGCGGTCGCGCCTTCGGGGATGTCGAGCTTGTCGACCTTCAGCGCATACACCGTGAAGACGTACCGATGTGGGTTGTCGCCGACCGGCGGGCATGGCCCACCCCAGCCGGCGACGCCGAAATCGGTCTTGTGCTGCACCACGCCGGCCGGCAGCTTGCTGCCGTCCGCGGCGCCCACCCCTTGCGGCAGCGACGTCGTGCCGGCCGGAATGTTGTAGACCACCCAGTGCCACCAGCCCGCGCCGCCGGTCGGCGCGTCAGGGTCGTGAACCAGCAGCGCGAAACTCTTCGTTCCGGCGGGCGGCACCTTCCAGGTCAACGCCGGCGAGACGTTCTCGCCTTCGCAGCCGAAACCCTTGAACACGTGCTTGTTGGCGATCGTTCCGCGCGGACCGATGTCGGGGCTGCCCAGCTGGAAAGCGAAGGCGCTGCCGCACGCCAGCGCGAGCGAGCAGGCGACGGCGCTGCGGGTTGTCGAGGCCATGGCTTTCCTCCATCGAAGATCCGCCATGCTGTGCCGTTTCGGCGCGCGCCGCAAGATGCCGGGGCCTGCGCTTGCAGTAGCATCGCCCCTGCCACATGGAGACCTGAACTTGGCCGACCCCCATGGATACGGACGCTTCGGCAGCGGCCACGCGGTTCGACGCATCGAAGACCCGGCGCTGGTCACGGGCCGCGGCGCGTTCGTCGACGACTTCGATCTCGAAGGCGAGGCGCAACTGTGCTTCCTGCGCTCGCTGCACGCGCACGCGCGCATCGTCTCGATCGACGCGTCGGCCGCGATGGCGATCCCTGGCGTGGTCGCCGTCCTGACGGGCGACGACCTCGTTCGCGCCGGCGTCGGCGCGTTCCCCGGCCCCGCCGGCTTCAAGCGGCCCGACGGGTCGAACGGCGTCGCGCCGCCGAGGCGGCCGCTGGCGCACGAGCGGGTGCGCTTCGTCGGCGAAGCGGTGGCGGCGATCGTCGCCATGACGCGCGAGGCGGCGCTCGACGCGCGCGACGCGGTCGTCGTCGAGTACGAAGACCTGCCGGCGGTGGTCGACGTCGACGACGCGATCGCGCCCGGTGCGCCGCTGGTCTTCGACGGCGCGCCCGACAACCTCGCGGCGGCGATGCGTCATGGCGATGCGGCAGCAACCGACGCGGCGTTCCGCGCCGCCACCCACGTCGTATCGCTCGACCTCGTCAACCAGCGCCTGGCGCCGTCGGCGATGGAGCCGCGCGCGGTGCTCGCGAGCTACGACGCCGACAGCGACCGCCTGACGGTGCGCATGAGCACGCAGATGCCTTCGGGCGCGCGCGACACCCTGGCGCAGGACCTGCTGAAGGTTCCGAAGGAGAAAGTGCGAGTCGTCGTCGGCGACGTCGGCGGCGGCTTCGGCATGAAGACCGGCCTGTATCCCGAAGACGCCGC
>DAORSF010000419.1:0-2556 GCA_035443405.1 Burkholderiaceae bacterium
CGGTGGAAGCGGCCGGCAACGGGCAGGCCCAGGAATTCCACCAGCGTGCCGAGCTTGTGGTTGGGCGCCTCAGGACAGAGGCGCCGCGCGAGCAGCATCGTGCACGCGAAATCCTGCACCCGCTCGCGCCCTGCGCGACCGAGCTCGGCGTCCCAGAACCGGCGGTCGAACGACGCGTTGTGCGCGACCAGCGGGTGCGCACCGACGAAGTCGGCGACTTCGCGCATCACCTTCGCGGCCGGCGGCGCCGCGCGCACCATCTCGTTGCTGATGCCGGTGAGCTGCTCGATGAACGGCGGGACGTACACGCCGGCGTTCATCAGGCTCTGGTACCGTCCCACGACGCGGCCATCGCGCATCAGCACCGCGGCGATCTCGGTCGCGCGCGCGCCTGCGTCCGGCGAAATGCCGGTGGTCTCGAAGTCGATGACGGCGACAGTGTCCATGCTCGTGATCCCCCGGGATCGCCGATGATATCCGGATGCCGACTCGCGTGATCTGCTCGCCGCCGGTGCCCATTGACAGCGGGACCCACGGGTTTACAGTGGACCCGGGCCAGCCATGCGATGCGCCGCCGCTTCGCCGAAGGAGACGGACATGGACTTCAGGATCGAGAAACACGGCGACGAACTGCGGGTCCGGATCGAAGGCGCCACGCGCGGCGAGCAGGAGGTCTTCGACCGCGTATGCGCGTGCCGCGGGCAGAGCTGGTGGTCGTGCCCGTCCGGCGAATGCGCGAAGATCGGCGCCTGCGACACGCGCCGCGACGGCGACGCCACCGTTCTCGCACTGACGCCCCGCCCGGGCGAGGCCCTCTCGGTTTCCGGGGTCGAGGAGTGCCTGCGCTACGTGCTCGCCGACTCGGCCGGCGCACAGTCCGGCAGCGTCACGCCGACGCGCTGACCCGGACTCGACACGCCGGCTCGCGCGGCGCCCCGGTTCTACTCGCCCGCCTTCCCCTTGTCCCAGTCCGCCCGCAGCGCGCTCTTGCGCACCTTGCCGACCGCGGTGCGCGGCAGCGTGTCGACGAAGCGCACGTGGCGCGGCGCCTTGTAGGCGCCGATCGACCCGCGGCAGTGCGCGAGCAGCTCGTCCGCGCTCAGGTTGGCGCCCGGGCGCACGACGACGACCGCCGCCACCGCCTCGCCGAGCCGGTCGTCAGGCACGCCGACGACCGCCACCTCGGCCACCGCAGGATGCCGCGCCAGCACCGCTTCGACGTCGACCGAATAGACGTTCTCGCCGCCGGTGATGATCAGGTCCTTCTTGCGGTCGAGAATCGTGAGGCGACCGCTGGCGTCCATTGCGCCGACGTCGCCGGTGGCGAACCAGCCGTCGCGCAGCACCTCGGCAGTCTCCTCGGGCCGGTCGTGGTAGCCGAGCATCACGCCGGGCGCGCGCACGCGCACCTCGCCCGGGCGCCCCGGCGCGCATTCGGCACCGGCGTCGTCGACGATCCGCAATTCGACGCCAACCAGCGGCCGACCGGCCGAGCCGAGGATCGCGGGGTCGTCGCCGGCGAGGCCCGCGCGATGGTCCTGGTCGTCGAGAACGGTGAGGATCGGCGCGGTCTCGGTGAGTCCGTAGGCCTGGTAGAACGTCGCGTTCGGCAGGAAGCCGATCGCCGCGCGCATCCAGGACACCGGCATCGGCGACGAGCCGTAGAAGACCACCCGCAGCGACGAGCGGTCGAAGCGCGCAGCCTGCGGGTCGTCGAGCACCATCTTCAGCATCGTCGGCACGACCGTGGTGTAGCGGATGCGCCAGCGTTCGACCGCCTCGAGCATGGCCTGCGGCGAGAACTGGCGCAGGTAGGCGTGCGTGCCGCCGAGCAGCGTCGTGACGTTGCTGCACAGCGCGGCCGCGTGGAACATCGGCGCCACCGTCAGCGTGACGTCGTCCTGGCGGATGCCCAGCGCGAGCCCGACCTGCATCGCGTTCCACGCCAGGTTGCGGTGCGACAGCCGCACCCCCTTGCTGCGGCCGGTGGTGCCGCCGGTGTAGAGCACGATCGCTTCGGCGTCCTCGGCGCAGTCGTGCATCGGCGCCAGCGCGGCGGCCGAGAGCCGCGCCTCGTAATCGCCCCGGTCGGCGCCGGCGACGATCGCGCGCGCGCGCCACGCATCCAGCGGCGGCTCTTCGAGCAGCGCTTCGAACTCGGGATCGACCAGCACCAGCGCGCAGCCGGCGTCCGACAGGATGTCGGCGACCTCGCGCGGCGCGAGCCGCCAGTTCACCGGCACCGGCACCGCGCCGCCCCAGTGGCCGGCCCAGATCGCCTCGGCCTGCCGGAAACCGTTCTTCATCAGCAGGCCGTAGCGCGCGCCGGGACCGGCGCCCGCGGCCGCGAGCACGCCGGCGACGCGGCGCATCCGGTCGAACCACTGCGCCCAGGTCAACGTGAACTCGGCGTCGAGCAGCGCGGTCCGTCCGGCGTGCACGCGCGCCGTCTCGCTCAACAGGCGTGCCAGGTTCATGGCGCGGCCCCCGCGTCTGCCCGGCGGCCTACTTGTGCAGGCGGAACGCGCCGCCCTCGACCTTGATCAGGAACGCCGA
>DAORSF010000420.1:0-2532 GCA_035443405.1 Burkholderiaceae bacterium
CGGCTCGAACCCCAGCGCCGCGAGCGTCGGCATGGCCGGCACGTCGCGTCCGTCGGCGAGGCTGCCGTCGAGCCGCACCTCGTGCGGCGCGAGTTCCGCGGGCGAGAGGCGCTTGAGCCAGGCGTTGCGGTACGGCGTGTATACCGAGAACGGTCGGCCCTGGCCGGTCAGCAACTCGTCGCGCTCGAAGATCGCCTGGTCCTTGAAGGTCAGCAGGCGGCGCCCGTCGCGCTCCAGCGCGAGACGGATCGCGGCGTCACGATCGCGAGCGGCCGGTTCGTAGTCGTGATTCGCGAGCACCGCCTGCGCGCCGGTCTCGGCGGCGAGCGCAGGAATCGCGTCGCGCGCCGTCGCGTGGCGAACCCGCAGCGCGCCGCCGGCGCGGCGCAGGGCGGCGTCGAGTTCGGCCACCGACGCGTGGATGAACTCGACGCGCCGGTCGCGGCGGTCGGGTAGCGCATCGAGGATGTCGCGGTCGAACACGAACGCGCAGTGCACGCGTTTCGCGCGCTGCACGGCCTGGTGCAGGGCAGCGTGGTCGTCGACGCGCAGGTCGCGCCGGAACCACACGAGCACGGAATCGAATTCGGTTTCGCGGGCCATCGCCTGGAGGGCTTGCGGGCTGAGCGCGGATTGTGCCGCCCGGGGCGCCCCTTTACAATTGAAGCATGAGCGAACAACTGGCGACCGACCTGACCAACCAGTTCCTGATCGCCATGCCCGACATGGCCGATCCGAACTTCGGAGGCACTGTCGTGTTCGTCGCCGAGCACAGCTCGAAGGGCGCGCTGGGCCTCGTCATCAACCGGCCCATGGAGATCGACCTCGCGACGCTGTTCGAGCGGATCGACCTGCAGCTCGAGATCGCGCCGCTCGCCAGTTCGCCGGTGTTCTTCGGGGGGCCGGTGCAGATGGATCGCGGATTCGTGCTGCACCAGCCGGTCGGCGACTGGAACTCCACCGTCACGGTCGGCGGCGAGCTCGGACTCACGTCGTCCAAGGACGTCCTCGAGGCGGTCGCCAGCGGCGGCGGGCCGAAGCGGATGCTGGTGACGCTCGGCTACGCCGGCTGGGGGCCGGGCCAGCTCGAGGAGGAGATCTCGCGCAACGCGTGGCTGACCGTGCCGGCCAGCGCCGACGTCATCTTCGAGACGCCGGTCGACCAGCGCTTCCAGGCGGCGTTCCGGCTCCTCGGCATCGATCCGGCGTTCCTGGCCACGTCGGCCGGGCACGCCTGAGTGACGGAAACGCTGCTCGCGTTCGATTTCGGAATTCGCCGGATCGGCGTGGCCGTCGGCAATACGCTGACCGTGTCGGCGCGACCGTTGCGGATCGTGGCTTCCGAGCCGCTGGCCGCGCGTTGGGCCGCGATCGCGGCGCTGGTCGCCGAGTGGCAGCCGCAGCGGCTGGTCGTCGGCCTGCCGAGGCACCCCGACGGGGCGCCGCTGCCGGTGACGTCGCTGTGCGAGCGCTTCGCCCGCCAGCTCGCAGGCCGCTTCGACCTGCCGGTCGAACTCGTCGACGAGAATTTCTCCAGCATCGAGGCGCGCGCCGTTCGCGGCGGCGACACGGCCGAGCCCGCCGGGCGTGAACGGGCGCCGGGGAGGCGCATCGGCTCCGGCGAACCGGTCGACGCCGAAGCGGCGGCCGTAATCCTGCGACAATACCTGTCGGGCCGCTGATCCCGGCCGCTGGCCCGAAGTCCACGAACCGACGATGAACGCCCACCCCGACGCGGAAGCGATCTACGCCCGACTGCTGCAGGCCGTCCGCGACGGCATTGCGGACCGGGACGTGTCGGTGATCGGCATCCACAGCGGCGGCGCCTGGATCGCCGAGCGCCTGCACCGCGACCTCGGGCTGGCGCGGCCGCTGGGCACGCTGTCCAGCGCCTTTCATCGCGACGACTACGGCCGGCGCGGCCTGCCGGTCGAGATGAAGGCCACCGAGCTGCCGTTCGACGTCGACGGCGCCGACATCGTGCTGGTGGACGACATCCTGTTCACCGGCCGGACCGTGCGCGCCGCGATGAACGAATTGTTCGACTACGGGCGGCCGGCGCGCATCGAACTGGCGGTGCTGCTCGACCGCGGCGGCCGCGAGTTGCCGATCGAAGCCCGCTATTGCGGCGCGACCCATCCTCTGGCGCCGCCGCGCAACTTCGCGCTGCGCCGCACCGACGACGGCCGGTTCACGCTGAGGATCGAGTGACGCGATGACGCTGCGCCATCCCCAGCTGAACGACAGGGGCGAGCTCAGGCACCTGCTCACGATCGAGGGGCTGCCACGCGAGCTGATCCACCACATCCTGGACACCGCGGCGACCTTCGTCGGCGTGTCGGATCGCGACGTCAAGAAGGTGCCGCTGCTGCGCGGCAAGTCGGTGTTCAACCTGTTCTTCGAGAGCTCGACGCGCACGCGCACGACTTTCGAGATCGCCGCCAAGCGGCTGTCGGCCGACGTGGTGAACCTGAACATCAGCACGTCGTCGACGTCGAAGGGCGAGTCGCTGCTCGACACGATCGACAACCT
>DAORSF010000421.1:0-2513 GCA_035443405.1 Burkholderiaceae bacterium
CCACCGGTGCCGCCATGCCTGCGTCCGACTCCAGATCCGCCACCCGCGCAGGCGCCCTTCGCGCCGCGTTCGCCTTCACTGCAGCCATCACGGCAGCCCTTTGCGTCGCCACGCCGCCGGCCGCCACCGCCCAGGCGCAGCGAACTGCCCAGGAGCAGCGCGCCGGCGAGCCGCAACGCGCCGGCGAGTACCGCCGTGCCGCCCGCACACCCCAGCTGAGCCTGTCGGCCAGCGCCTACCGGGACGTCGTCCAGGACCGCGTCACCGTCACGCTGTACGCCGAGCGCGAGTCGCCGCAGCCTGCCGCCGGCCAGGCGCAGGTCAGCGAGCTGCTCGGCCCGGTGCTCGAGCGCCTGAAGGCACGCAGCGAACTGCAGGTGCAGAGTTCTGGCTACCGCACCGATCCGGTCTGGCAACAGAGCCGCATCGTCGGCTGGCGCACGCGCGGCGCGATCCAGGTCAGCGCCCGGCCCTCGGACGAGTTCAACCGTCTGATCGGCGAACTCGCGACGAAGCTCAACCTCGAGTCGGTAGGCTACTGGCTGAGCCGCGACGCGCAACTCGCCACCGAACGCGAACTGATCGCCGAGGCCGTTTCGGCCTTCCGCGCAAAGGCCGACGCCGCGACGAAGGCGCTCGACTTCAGGTCGTTCGCGGTGCGACAGGTCGCGGTCGACGGCGGCGGGCCGGCTCATCCGGTGCCGGTGCCGAAGATGGCGATGTCGCGCGCCGGCGCCGCCGAGGCCGCGCCGGTCCCGCTGCCGGGCGCGGAGGGCAGGACGACGGTCACGGTCACCGTGACCGGCACCGTCGCGCTCGAGCCCTGAGCGCGCGTCGGGCCATTCCCGGTCCACTTCCCGGTCCACTTCCCGGTCCACTTCCCGGTCCACTTCCCGGCGTGCTTGCCGGTGCGCCAGCATGCGCCTGGAATGTGCACAGTATGTTAATCTTCTTAACATGCTCGGGAGCGCCATGGAACTCAAGACGGCCCGCTTGACCCTGCTGATCGACCCCGCCAAGAAGGAGGCGTTCGAACGGCTGTGCGCGAGCCAGGACGTCACGCCGTCGCAGGTGGTGCGGCGCCTGATTCGCGACTACCTGGCCGCGCACGGCGCGAAGTTCGTGCCGTCGGGCGTCGACCCGGACGACACCGTCCGCGGTCGAAAGGCGCCGGCCCGCGGTCCGCGCGGCGGCAGCTCCAGGGGTCGCTCCAGTGGCGGCGGTCGCTGAACTTCGAACGCCGCTCGACTGGCTGCCCATCGACTGGGCGCTGGTGGTGGTGGTCGGCTGGCTCGTCGTCGGCGCAGCCGGCGTCTTCGCGCTGCGCAGGTTCCGGCTGGTCGCGCACGTGCTGTTCCCCGCCGGCGGACTGCTCGGGCTCGCGATGTTCGCCGTCGCGCTCGCCGCGCTGTTCGATTCCGTGCAGACCGCCGTGCTGCCGGTTGGACTGCCGGAGTTGCCTTTCCACCTGCGCCTGGACACGCTGTCGGCGTATTTCCTGCTCGTGATCGGTGCCGCCACGGCAGGCGTTTCGACCTTTGCCGCCGGCTACTTCAGGCGCGGCGAGGGCACGCCGCCCGGCCTGCTGTGCCTGGAGTACCACGTCTTCCTCGCCAGCATGGCGATGGTGGTGCTCGCCGACGACGCCTATGCCTTCATGGTCATGTGGGAGACGATGGCGCTGTCGTCGTTCTTCCTGGTCACCGCCAACCACCGGATCCCCGAGATCCGCCGCGCAGGCTACGTCTACCTGCTGGTAGCGCACGTCGGGGCGATCGGCATTCTCATGTGCTTCGGCGTGCTGCAGGCCAACACCGGCGACTACACCTTCGCCAACATGCGCGCGCAGCAACTCTCCCCCGCGTGGGCGTCGGTCGCGTTCCTGCTGGCGGTGTTCGGCTTCGGCGCCAAGGCCGGCATCCTGCCGCTCCACGTCTGGCTTCCCGAGGCGCATCCGGCCGCGCCGTCGCCGGTCTCCGCGCTGATGAGCGGCGTGATGCTCAAGACCGCGGTCTACGGCGTGCTGCGGGTGTCGTTCGACCTGCTGTCGACGCAGCTGTGGTGGTGGGGCGCCCTGCTGCTTGCGCTGGGGCTGGCGACCGCGCTGTACGGCGTCGTCTTCGCCGCGATCCAGGTCGACATGAAGCGGCTGCTCGCCTATTCGTCGATCGAGAACATCGGATTGCTGTTCGCGGCAATCGGCCTCGCGCTGGTCTTCTCGGCCTACGGAATGCAGATGCTCGCCGCGCTCGCGCTGACCGCGTGCCTGTACCACGTCGCCAGCCATGCACTGTTCAAGAGCCTGCTGTTCCTGGGCACCGGATCGGTGCTGCACGCCACCGGCGAGCGCAACCTCGGCAAACTGGGCGGGCTCATCCGCTTCACGCCCTGGGTCGCCTGGGTCACGCTGGTCGGCGTGCTCGCGAGTGCCGGGCTGCCGCCGTTCGGCGGTTTCGTTTCCGAGTGGCTGCTGCTGCAGAGCTTCCTGTTCACGCCCGGGCTGCCGCATCCGG
>DAORSF010000422.1:0-2493 GCA_035443405.1 Burkholderiaceae bacterium
AAGCTCACGCCGAACCTCGCGCACTGCATGAGCATCTACGGCGTGGCCCGCGAGTTGTCGGCCATCGCCGGCGTGCCGCTGCGCCAGCCGACGTTCGAGCCGGCCCCCGTGGACCTCGACGAGCGCCTGCCGGTGAAGGTGGCGGCGGCCGACCTGTGCGGCCGGTTCTCGGGCCGCGTGATCCGCGACGTGAACCCGCGCGCCCCGACGCCGGCGTGGATGAGGCAGCGCCTCGAGCGCGCCGGACAGCGCAGCATCTCCGCGCTGGTCGACATTTCGAACTACGTGATGCTCGAGCTCGGACGGCCCTCGCACGTCTTCGACCTCGACCGCATCGAAGGGGGGCTCGAAGTCCGCTGGGCGCGCGATGGCGAGCAGCTGAAGCTGCTGAACGGGCAAACGGTCGTGCTCGCACCGGATGTCGGCGTCATCGCCGACGCGCGCCAGGTCGAGAGCCTGGCCGGCATCATGGGCGGCGACTCGACCGCCGTGTCCGACGACACCCGCAACGTCTATCTCGAGGCTGCGTTCTGGTGGCCCAAGGCGATCGCCGGTCGTTCGCGGCGCTACAACTTCGCCACCGACGCCGGCGCACGTTTCGAGCGCGGCGTCGATCCGGCGACGACGGTCGAGCACATCGAATACCTCACGCGGCTGATCCTGCAGATCTGCGGCGGGCGCGCCGGCCCGGTCGACGACACCGTCACGTCGATGCCGGTGCGCGATCCGGTGAGCCTGCGCGTCGCGCGAGCCCGCAAGGTGATCGGCGTCGACATCCCCGACGCCGAGATCGCGGCGATCTTCGAGCGACTGCGCCTGCCCGCGCGACGCGACGGGGACCGGTTCGTCGTCACGCCTCCGTCGCACCGCTTCGACCTGCAGATCGAGGAGGACCTGATCGAGGAAGTCGTGAGGATCTGGGGCTACGAGCGCCTGCCGCTGCGCCCGCCGAGGAGCGGCGCGGCGATGCGGGCGATGCCCGAAGGCCGGCGCACGATCGGCGCGCTCAAGCGGCAGGTCGCCGCCCGTGATTACCAGGAGGTGATCCACTACAGCTTCGTCGCGGGCGCGCTCGACAAGCGGCTGAGCGGCAGCGACGCCATCCGGCTGTTGAATCCGATCGCGGCGCAGATGGACGTCATGCGCACCACGCTGTGGGGCGGGCTGCTGGAGACGCTGCGCGCGAACCTGAACCGCAAGGCCTCGCGCGTGCGCCTGTTCGAGTTCGGGCGTACGTTCGCCGCCGATCCGGCGGTCCTTGCCGGGCCGCAGGCGGTCCACGGTGTATCGCAGCCCCGGCGCGTCGGGTTGCTGGCGTTTGGGTCGCAACTCGAAGAGCAGTGGGGCGCGGAAATGCGTCGGGTCGACTTCTTCGACGTCAAGGGTGACCTGCAGGCGATTGCTGGCGAAACGCTGACGTTCGAGCCCGCGCCGCACGTCGCACTGCACCCGGGGCGCAGCGCGCGCATCCTGGTGGCCGGGGCACCGGTGGGCTGGATCGGCGAACTCCATCCCGCGCTGCTGCACGAGCTCGAGCTCCCGCAACCGCCGATCCTCGCGGAGCTCGACCTCGAACCGCTTCTGGAACGAACCGTTCCGGTATACGAAGATGTGTCGAAGTTCCCCCCGGTGGTTCGCGACCTGTCGATCATCGTCGACACCGACCGGTCGGCCGCGCAGATCCTCGCCGAGATCCGTTCGGCGGTCGCCCAGGAGCCGGCCGCACGGGTCGTTAAAAACGTCAAGCTGTTCGACGAATATCGCGGTAAGGGATTGGAAAATAAGGAAAAAAGCCTTGCCTTCCGACTGTGGATGCAAGATACTCGTCGCACGTTGAGCGACGCCGAGGCGGCCGAGGCGGTCGAGTCGATCGTCGCCCGACTGGCTCGTGCGGTGCACGCGAGGCTGCGATCCGCCTCCTGAACCCTTCGACAAACCAGCAAGCAGATGCGATGCGAGTGGCGGATACGATGATCCAGCTTGGCCATGCGGTCCCGGACCATCTGCACGACCCGTCCGGTGAGCCGCAGACCGCGGCGGCGGTGCCCGAGGCGACCCCGGCTGAAGGCGCCGAGGCGCTCACCCTGACGAAAGCCGAACTGGCCGAAATGCTGTTCGAGCGCGTTGGGCTGAACAAGCGCGAAGCCAAGGACATGGTCGAAACCTTCTTCGACGAGATCCGCGATGCGCTCGAGCGCGGCGAGAGCGTCAAGCTGTCCGGGTTCGGCAACTTCCAGTTGCGCGACAAGCCCCAGCGGCCGGGGCGCAATCCCAAGACCGGCGAGGAGATCCCGATCTCGGCGCGACGCGTGGTCACGTTTCACGCCAGCCAGAAGCTGAAGTCGCAGATCGAGGAAGCAGGCCACTGACGTCACCGCGGGGCGCGTCGAGGCTTTCCATCCAGCACGGTCGAGCATGCAGAACAAGTCCGAACACAAGGCGCCCCTGCCACCGATCCCTGCCAAGCGCTACTTCACGATCGGCGAAGTGAGC
>DAORSF010000423.1:0-2477 GCA_035443405.1 Burkholderiaceae bacterium
GCGGCCAGCTTCGGTGCGAACAGCGGCACCTGGCAGGTGCGCTGCACGACGAAGTACGAGGTCGCGAACAGCGCGCTGCCGCCGAACGCGAAGATCACCGCGTTGGTGTGCAGCGGACGCAGCCGGCTGTAGGTGATCCAGGGGATGTCGAAGTTCAGTTGCGGCCACGCGAGCTGTGCCGCAATCCACACCCCGACCAGCATTCCCACCAGGCCCCAGACCACGGTCATGACCGCGAACTGGCGCACGACCTTGTAGTTGTAGGTCATTCGATCCCCCTGATTCGTCGCCGCAATTATCTTGAGCCCGTCAACGTTAGCACTTGCGCTGGATCAATTACAGATCCGGCGAGCAAGCGTAGCGCGTCCGGGGCTCCCCTTATGGGGGATCCTTCGGCGCCGGCGCCACACCCTTCGGGGTGATTTCCGTCGAGGCCGGCCTGTCGTCGTCGAGCAGGATGCTGTGCGCCGGGCCGTCCATGTCGTCGAACTGACCGCTGTCGGACATGCGCAGGAAGATCCACGCGGCGAGCACCACGATCGCCAGGCTGAGCGGGATCAGCAGGTAGAGCGCTTCCATCACGCGTTCTCTCGTGCGGCCTCGCCCGCGCGTGGCGCGACCGGGATGGCCGCCGTCGCCGCACGCGTCGCGGGCGCGACCCGATCGGCGGGTATCAGCCGCAGTGCGTTCAGCACCACCAGCAGCGAACTGGTCGACATGCCGATCGCCGCCAGCCACGGGGGCACCCATCCGAGGGCGGCCGCCGGTATCGCGATCGCGTTGTAGGCAAGCGCCCAGCCGAGGTTGCCGCGCACGATCGCGCGCGCGCGCAGCGCGAGGGCGTGAAGCGCTGGCAGGTCGTTCAGCGACTGCCCGAGCAGCACCACGCCGGCGGCAGTCCGTGCGAGCGAAGTGGCGCGGCCGACGGCAACCGAGACGTCGGCGGCGGCGAGCACCGGCGCGTCGTTGATGCCGTCGCCGACCATGAGCACGCGTCGCCCGGCGTCCTGGAGCCGGCGCACGTATTGCAGCTTGTCCTGCGGGCTCGCGTCGGCCACCGCGCCGGTGATTCCGAGTGCGTCTGCGACTTCGGCGACCGTAGCGTGTCGGTCGCCGGAGACGAGGTGCGCCTGCAGCCCGGCCGCGCGCAGCGCATCCATGACCGGGCGCGCCTCGTCGCGCAGGCGATCGCGAAAGTGGAACCGGGCGATCGGCGCGTCGTCGCGGACCAGCCAGACCATCGTGTCGCCGGACTCCGGCTCGCTGGCGTCGCTCGCGAGCGACGGATGCCACGCGGCGACGAAGGCCGCCGAGCCGAGGCGATGGCGACGCGCGTCGATCACGCCTTCGACGCCCAGCCCGGGCACCGTCTCGCGCTCGCCCGACGCCAGCCGCGCCTGCGCGGCCTCGTCGCCTGCGTGCCGGATCGCGTCCGCGAGCGGGTGCGCCTGGCCCGCTTCGAGCGCAGCGGCGACCGACAGCGCCCGTTCGGCGGAGACCGGCGTGTCGCCGAGCGGCACGAGCCGCACGAGTTCCGGATGCCCGACGGTCAGCGTGCCGGTCTTGTCGAAGACGACGTCGGTGCAGTCGGCGATCCGCTCGAACGCGTCGCCGCGCGCGATCAGCATGCCTCGGCGCATCGCGGCACCGGTGGCGGCGGCCAGCGCGGCAGGCGTGGCCATCGAAAGCGCGCACGGGCACGAGACGACCAGCACGGCAATCGCGACGTGGGCGGCTCGTGACGGATCGACCTGCATCCACGCGAGCCAGACGCCTGCCGCCAGCAGCAGCAGCGCGGCCACGAACCAGCGCGCGACGCGTTCGGTCCGGCCAGCCAGTCGAGGCTTTTCCGCTGCCGCCCGGTCGACCAGCCGCTCGATCGTCGAGATCGCGCTGTCGGCGCTCGTGCGCAGCACGCGCATCAGCACCGGACTGCCCGCGTTGATCGCGCCGCCCGGCACCTCGTCGTTGCGCGTGCGCGGCACCGGCAGCGACTCGCCGGTGAGCAGCGACTGGTCGATCGACGTGCGGCCGTCGACGATCGCCGCATCGACGGCGACGCGTTCGCCGACCGCCACGCGGAACAGTTCGCCCGGCGCAAGCCGCGTCGCGGGAACACGCTCGATCGCACCGCTTGCCGCATCGACGCGATCGACCATGTCGGGCACGGCCGCAGCCACGGCGTCGATCGCCCGGCCCGCGCGTCGTCGCGCGACCCACTCGACGTAGCGCGCGGCCAGAAGCAGGCACACGAACATCGTCACCGAGTCGAAGTAGACCTCGCCGTGACCCACGAGAGTCGCGCGCACGCTTGCGACGAACGCGGCGACCAGGCCGATGACCACCGGCACGTCCATCCCCACCGTGCGCGCGTGCAGGTCGCGCCAGGCTCCGGCGAAGAACGGACTCGCCGAGTAGAGCATCACCGGCAGGGTCAGCAGCAGGCTGGCCCAGCGCATCAGGTTCTCGTGCTGCCA
>DAORSF010000424.1:0-2471 GCA_035443405.1 Burkholderiaceae bacterium
GTCCCGGCTGCTTGCGGTGCGCGGAAGCGATCAGGCAATAGCCGGCCGCTTCGGTATGCCCGGTCTTCATGCCGTCGACGCTCGGGTCGATCGCCAGCAGGCGGTTGCGGTTCGGCTGCCGGATGTTGTTGTAGGTGTACTCGCGCCTGGAGTAGAGCGGGTAGTAGTCGGGATGGTCGGCGATCAGCCTGGCCGCCAGCGTCGCGAGGTCGCGAGCCGTCGTGTAGTGCTCGGGATCCGGCAGGCCGGTCGCGTTGCGGAACTGCGTGTTGCGCAGGCCGATGCGTTGCGCTTCGCGATTCATCTGCTGGGCGAAGGTCTCCTCGCTGCCGGCGAGCGCTTCGGCCAGGATGATGGAGGCGTCGTTGCCCGACTGGACGATCATGCCGTTGAGCAGTTCCTCGACGCTCGCAGGCTTGAGCGGGTCGACGAACATCCGCGAACCGATCGCCTTGTACGCCGCCTGCGACACCGGCGGACGCTGGTCCGGTGCAAGCCGCTTCTCCTTCAGCGCATTGAAGGCCAGGTAGGCGGTCATCACCTTGGTGAGCGACGCCGGTTCGATCCTGGCGTCGGGTTCCTGCGCGGCGAGCACCTGGCCGGTCGTCGCGTCGAGCAGCAGCCACGATCGCGCGGCGATCGACGGCGCTGCCACCTGCGCAAGGCTTGCCTGCGAGGTGGTGAAGACGAGCGCCGACAGGACGAACAGGCTACGGAGCATCGATCGGAGCATCAGGGGCCTCGTGTGGGGCGTTGCGGCGACGCGCTCGAGCGCGTTCGGCGAAGCGCCCGGCTCGCGCACGCAAAGCGGCGAACGTGGAAGCCGGGAATTATAGGACGCAGGTCGCGCGGACCATCGTCGAAGGTGCCAACGAGAGGCGCATCGATCGCCCTGGCGGGCCTCAACGTGCGCGCTGCGCCTGCTCGAACACCGGCCGCACCGCCGCGACGATGCGCCGTGCCGCGGCCTCGCCGCTCCTGTAATAAACGACGTCGACCGCCTCGCGCAGCACCCGTCGCAGCACTTCCATGTTGACGCAGTCGGCGACCCGTGCCTCCCAGACCTGTCCGGCGACGCCGAGTTCGGTGTCGAACAGGCCGCGCAAGCCGTGCTTGGCGTCGTTCAGCAGCGTCAGCTCGAGTGCGGCGCGTGCGCGGCGCTGCGCCTCCGAGGGTTCGTCGGCCACGCCGGCCACTTCGATCAGTCGCAGTGACTCGAGCTCGACGATGATCGGGGCGAGCTCGCCCACGCGCGCGAAATCGGGCAGGTCGCCGATGCAGCGCTGGCCGTCGATCAACGCGAGGATCCGGCGTGCGCCCTGGCTCAGTTCCCGGCGCGGCTCGGCCGCCTCGTCGTGGCCGTCGACGGTGCGCGCATAGATCAGCCGCGGATCGGGTTCTGCGCTCATGCCGCGGTCCTCATCCGGCGTTCATGTCGCGTTCATATCGCGCCGCAGCGCTGCAGGAAGCCGTCGACGCCGGCGCGCCCGCCGCAGGCTTCGACCACCGACAGGACCGCCGGCAGCAACGAGCGCAGCTCGTCGACCGAGCGCGTGCGCTCGATGCGTATCGCGAAGTCGTCGCCATTCGGTCCGATCGTGTCGAGCAGCGCGCGCGTGACGCGGGCGCGCAGCGCGCCGAGGTCCTCGACCGGCGCGGCGGCTGGCGTAGCGGCCCCGGCCGCCGGTTCGTCGTCGGAAACCGGGGGGGCGTCGATCGGCCGCGCGACGAATCCGCCGCTCTCGAGCTGGACGAGCTGTTCGGCGAGGTCCGGCGCCGGAAGCATCCGGGCGAGCTCGGCGACGTCGCGCTTGCCATCGATCAGGATCAGCAACTGGCGCAGCCGCGGACTGAGGCCGTGGCGGCGCGTGCGCAACTCCTCGGCGCCCTTGCCCGTCTTCTGGAGCACGTCTTGCGTCGACATCTCCGTCATGGTCGTCCCCCGTGCGCGGACCGGTCCGCCGTGGCGGCGCCATCCCACTCGGAGGGCACGCCGAATGCGGCCAGCACGATGCGCTTGAGCAACGTGAGTTTACGATGGAAAAAATGGTCCGCGCCGGGCAGGACGACGACCGGCAGATCCTGCCGACGGGCCCAGTCGAACACCGCCTGCAAGGGCACCGTGTCGTCGACTTCGCCGTGCACCACCAGGGTGTCCGCAGGCACCGGCTCGACGTCGAACCGCGAAACCGCCGCGCCGACCAGCACCAGCCGGGTCGGGGGACGGCCGAGTTCGCGCAGGCGGGCGGCGACGCGCGACTGCACGAAACTGCCGAAAGAGAAGCCGGCCAGCACCAGCCGCGGGTGCGCCACGCCGATCGACCTCGCTTGCGCGAGCGCATGTTCCACCACCGCGAGCACGTCCTCGGTCTCGCCGCGACCTTCGTCGTAGCCGCCCGCGGAGTCGCCGACGCCACGGAAGTTCGGCCGCCAGGTCACGTAGCCGAGTGCCAGCAACGCCCGCGCCAGCG
>DAORSF010000425.1:0-2470 GCA_035443405.1 Burkholderiaceae bacterium
AAGTTCAGCGTCGGCGGCATCGTGCTGCGGATCATCGTCAACCTGATCGTCAAGGCCGTGACCGCTCCATTCACGCTGATCGCGAACCTGGCCGGCGCCGGCGGGGCCGAGTTGTCGTGGATCGGCTTCGAACCCGGCCGCTCCGGCCTTGCGCCGGCGGCACTGAAGAAGCTGGAGGCGGTGGCCAAGGCATTGAACGATCGGCCTGGCCTGAAGCTGGACCTCGCCGGACGGGCCGATCCGGCCGCGGACCGCGATGCGCTGCGCCAGCTCGCGCTCGAGCGCGCCGTGAAGGCGCAGAAGCTCAGGGAAACCGTCAGCGCCGGCGCCGACTCGGCGGCGATCGACCAGGTGACGATCGAGCCGCAGGAATACGAGAAGTACCTCGGGCTCGCGTGGCGAGCGGCCAAGTTCGAGAAGCCGCGCAACGCGATCGGCCTGGTGAAGTCGCAGCCTCGCGCCGAGATGGAGCGCATGATGCTCGCGCACATCGAGGCCGGCGACGCCGACCTGACTCGCCTGGCCAACGACCGGGCGCAGCAGGCGAAGGACTGGCTCGAGACGACCGGCAAGATTCCCGGCGAGCGGCTGTTCATCGTCGCTCCGCGAATCGGCGGCGGAGCGTCGCGCGCCGACGAAGCTGCGCAGGCCGCACGACCCGCCGCCGGCGCGGGAGCGGCCGACGGCTCGGCCGATGGTTCCGCCGAAGCTCCGGCCGCCGGCGCCGCCAAGGGGGCGCCCGCACCGATCCCGCGGGTCGACCTGTCGCTCAAGTAGCCGCCTTTGCGGTGGTTGCCGCGAAGGCGGATTCGGCGGCGGCGCGACAGCGGGTGTCCCCGGCTTGCGGCGGCAGCGATCAGGCCGTACACTGAAAATATGTTGCACCGCGTCGCCTTTCATTTTTACTTCTTCGGCTTTTCCTGCCGCCGGCAGGACGAGTCGGGAGCGCGTTCGCAGACCTGAAGCACCGAACCGAATCCGATGAGACCGCCGGCCCAGTCCGGCGGTTTTTTTTTCCGCTCCCGAAACCCCAGCCGACCATGACCCATACCACCGACGACCTGCGCATCCGCGAGATCAAGGAACTCGCGCCGCCCTCGCACCTGCTGCGCGAGTTCCCGATCAGCGAGCGCGCGGCCGACACGACCTACCAGTCGCGCCAGGCGATTCATCGCGTGCTGCACGGCATGGACGACCGCCTGGTGGTGGTCGTCGGCCCCTGCTCGATCCACGACACCCGGGCAGCGCGCGAGTACGCGGCGCGGCTGCGGCGCGAGCGCGAACGCCTGGCGGGCGACCTCGAGATCGTGATGCGCGTGTACTTCGAGAAGCCGCGCACGACCGTCGGCTGGAAGGGGCTGATCAACGATCCCGACCTCGACGACAGCTTCGACATCAACAAGGGCCTGCGGACCGCGCGCGAGCTGCTGCTCGACATCAACGAGATGGGGCTGCCGGCCGGCACCGAGTACCTGGACATGATCACGCCGCAGTACATCGCCGACCTGATCGCGTGGGGCGCGATCGGCGCGCGGACCACCGAGTCGCAGGTGCACCGGGAGCTGGCCTCGGGCCTGTCGTGTCCGGTGGGCTTCAAGAACGGCACCGACGGCAACCTGAAGATCGCGCTCGACGCGATCAAGGCGGCGTCGCAGCCGCACCACTTCCTGTCCGTCACCAAGGGCGGACACTCGGCGATCGTGTCGACCAACGGCAACGAGGACTGCCACGTGATCCTGCGCGGCGGCCGCAAACCGAACTACGATGCCGAGAGCGTCGAATCGGCCTGCCGCGAGGCTGCGGCAGCGGCGCTCGCGTGCCGGCTGATGATCGACGCGAGCCACGGCAACAGCCAGAAGAATCCGGGGAACCAGATCGCCGTGGCGGGCGCGATCGCCGCGCAACTGGCCGCGGGCGACGCGCGGATCTTCGGCGTGATGATCGAGAGCCACCTGCAGGCGGGTCGCCAGGACCTGGTGCGCGGCAAGCCGCTGGTCTTCGGCCAGAGCATCACCGACGGATGCATCGGCTGGGACGAGACCGTAGCGGTGCTCGACGTGCTGGCCGAGGCCGTGCGCGCGCGTCGGCTGTCGGTCGACGAGTAGCGGTACGGTGCGCCTGCCCGCGCTGCGCTGCCACCTGTCGGAAAAACGCCGACGTGCGGCTGCAAGGTCGCGGCCGGCGCGGTCGACCCTGCAGATATCGTGCTATAACGACTCAAAATTCGGAGGTAGCCAATGGAAGCGGTCAAGGGCGGCGCTGCGCCGCAGGCATCGGCGACCGCGGTTGGCTCGGGAAAGCGCACGCCGCACGAGCGGCTGCTCGCGCTCGGGCTGCGGCCCGTCGGGCGGGCCAGCGACTTCGCCGACCAGATTCACGGGCTGATGGCCCAGACGCCGCTGTTCTCGGGCCTCGACATCGACGAGACGCGCAAGCTCGGCACGTTCATGTACGTGTACGAGGCGCCGCC
>DAORSF010000426.1:0-2466 GCA_035443405.1 Burkholderiaceae bacterium
GTGAGCAGGTCGCCGAAGTACCTGAGCAACGCGAACTCGGGGCCGTGCGGGTGGTACTCGAATTCACCGTACTCGGCGAAGCGCATGTTGAACCGGTCGATGAAGCGCTTGCGGTAGCCACCGCCCGGTGCCGGCCCGAGCAGGTCGTCGAAACTGTCCTGCAGCAACTCGCCGACGCGCCTGACCAGTGCCGGCGTGAAGGCCTCGCGCCATTCCGCGGGCTGGTAGCGCAGCGCAATCCGGTCGGCCACCACCGCGAGGAACACGAGCAGCTCGACCAGCACCTGCAGGTAGTGCGGGCCCGCGGCGATCTCGAAGTTGCCCCTGCGCATGTTCTTCAGCCGCACGTCGGCGCTGCGCCAGACGATCGACGACAGCGCATTGGCGATCTGCGCCGGATCGCGCGGCGTGGCGTCGCGAAACCAGTGGGTCTTCAGGCGCATTCCGGGTCGCACTTCTTCGCTCCAGCTCGAATACCCGCAAGACCGTCATGGTCTGCGGATGTAGAACTCCCACTCGTGCTGGCCGGATTCGACGACGTCCTCGAGCCGGTGTCCGGTGACGCGCGCCCAGTCCTCGACGTCGGCGCGGGCGCCCGGGCAATTGCTGACCAGCCTCAGCAGTTCGCCCGGCGCCATGCCGTCGAGCACCTTCTTCGCCTCGAGGATCGGCCCGGGGCAGGTCGAGCCGCGCATGTCCAGCGAGACGTTCGCGACCGGTTCCGACCGACGGCCACGCCGGACGTAGTACGCGGTGGCGCCGCTGTCCAGCCGCTCGGTCCTGACGACCTGGTTGGCCGTCCGCTCGGCCCAGGTGTGCAGCTCGTCGCTGGTCGCCGGGCAGTCGGAGATCAGCAGCATCACCTCGCCTTCGGCGAGCTCCGTCACGATCTTCTTGGCGCCGATGATCGGGCCGGGGCAGCTCACGCCGGACAGGTCGAGCGTGACACCAGGCCGTGGGAAGAGTGCATCGCTCATGACGAAACCTCGCGAGAACCAGCAGTTGACCGAGCACACGGCGTCAGTCTATGTCACTGATGGTCTTGTGCGGCACGAACAGCCCGTGGCCGAGGTGGCGCTGGCCACCGAGGCCGCGCTCCTGCATCGCCAGCGACTGCTCGGGACGCAACTGGTGCAGCACGACCTCGGCGCCGGCGACCATCGAATCGCCCGCGCGCACCGTGCGCAACCTGCCGCAGATGTAGTGCAGCGGCATGTCGAGTTGGCCCAGCATCGTCTCGACCGCCTCCTGGTGCGCCAACGCGTCGACGGCGCCGGTCGCCACGAAGCCCGCCGACAGCGTCGGGTACGGCGCGAGCGGCCGTGTCCGCGCCGCGCCGACCTCGAGGCGCTCGCCGCCGACGTCCAGCTGCTGGCCGCTGAGTCGCACGGCGTCGGCCTGTCGGCGCGTCGGCACCCGCAGGGCCAGGCGCGTGCGACGCGACAGCAGCAGGCCGCCGTCGCACGTCGGCGCGCGGATCGCGTGCACGCCGACGCCGGGCTCGTCGGCGAGCCACGGCAGGCCGCGGACCAGCGCCTCCCACAGCTCGGCGGCGTAGCCGCCGGGCAGGCGCACGCCCACGACGGCGAACACCAGGTCGACCGCGTGCCCGCTGGCGACCTCGCCGCCGCCAAGCCCCGCAGCCGCGCGGTGCAGGCCGTTCATTCGGTGGGCCCGTTGCCGGGATTCGCCTGCGCCCAGCGGCACATCGCTTCCCCCCAGGCCTGCGCGGTCACCGGATCGAGGTCGAAAACGGTGAAGCGCCGCCCCTCGCGAATACGCACCCGCAGCATGCTGATGCCGCCGGCGGCAAAGTCGAGCTGCTGCAGCTCGATCTCCTGGCCCCCGAGCGGCACGCGCAACTGCTGAAAACTGGTAACGGTGAACTTGTCCATGACGTGTGTGGATTGGGCAGCTTTGCGCGCACGGCGTCCATAACCAGTGCCGGGGATCGCCTCTACCCCAAACGGGTAGCTGCCCTCCCCCCTCTAGTCGACAAGAATAGCCGCGCAGGGGGATGGCCGCTGGCGCACGCGCTCCGTAGCATCGCCGCATCGCCTGCCCTGTATCACGTGGCGGTTGCGCGCCACTTCCGGCGCGCCTGGAGGAGATGCCCATGGCAAAGAAAATGCACGACACGCCGCTGCTCGACGAGCTCGAGACCGGCCCCTGGCCCAGCTTCATCACCGGCCTGAAGAAGGTTGCCGAAGAGAAGGACTACATGGTCGACGTGCTCGGCCAGCTCGAGGCCTCCTACAAGGACCGCAAGGGTTACTGGAAAGGCGGCACGGTCAGCGTGTTCGGTTACGGCGGCGGCGTCATCCCGCGATTCACCGAGCTGAAGGACGAAAAAGGCCAGCCGAAGTTCCCCGATGCGGCCGAGTTCCACACGTTGCGCGTGATGCCGCCGGCCGGCATGCACTACAACACCGACGTGCTGCGCAAGATGGCCGACATCTGGGAGCG
>DAORSF010000427.1:0-2465 GCA_035443405.1 Burkholderiaceae bacterium
CTCGCTGGTCTGGTGCTGCACGATGAACAGCATCTCGTTGTGGTCGCCCGAGCGCGGTCGCTGTGCGTCGAGCACCGCGTCGAGGCACAGGTAGTCGCCATAGGTCATCGTGTCGCGATAGTCGAGTTTCGCGCCTTCGAATCGATCGTCGCTCATCGGGACTCCGTGCAGGTCGGCGATCGCTCGCCGCGTCAGGTCACCGCGCCGCGCGCGAGGAAGACCGGTCGATTCCACTCGCCCGAGTCGAGCACCGCCGACAGGTGATCGGCGGCGTCCCACGCGTCGACGAAGCGCAGGTACAGCGGCGCGAAGCCGAAGCGCAGGATGTCCGGGGCCCGGAAGTCGCCGATCACGCCGCGCTCGATCAGCGCCTGCACGACGGCGTAGCCCTGGTCGCCATCGGGCAGCGTGAAGCTCACCTGGCTGCCGCGGCGGTCGCCGTCCATCGGCGTCACGCAGCGCAGTCCGTGGCGCGCGCACAGCACGCCGGCGCGCGCTGCGAACAGCGCGGTCAGCTGCATCGACTTGCGCCACAGCGCCGGCAGGCCGCCGTGCGCTTCGGCGGCGAGCAGCGCGTCGAGGCCGGCGTCGAGCGCCACCATCGACAGCACCGGCGGCGTGCCGCACAGGTAGCGCGCAACGCCGGCAGCCGGCCGATAGCCGGCCTCGAACGCGAACGGCTCCGCGTGACCCATCCAGCCCGACAGCGGCTGCGAGAAGGCGGCCAGGTGCCGTCGCGCGACGAACAGGAAGGCGGGTGCGCCAGGGCCGCCGTTCAGGTACTTGTAGCCGCAGCCGACCGCGAAGTCGGCCTGCGCGGCGTTCAGGTCGACCGGGAAGGCGCCGGCAGAGTGCGCGAGGTCCCACAGCATCAGTGCGCCTGCCCGGTGCGCGGCAGCGGTGATCGCGTCCATGTCGAGCCGCGAGCCGGTTCGGTAGTCGACCTGCGTGAGCATCGCGACCGCGACCGAGTCGTCGATCGCTGCCGGCAGCGCGCCACGTTCGACCAGCCGCAACGCGTGACGCCCGCCGAGCTGCTCGATCAGCCCCTGAGCGATGTAAAGGTCGGTCGGGAAGTTGCCGGTCTCGGACAGGATCACGCGCCGATCGGGACGCATGCGCAGTGCGGCCGACAGCAGCTTGAACAGGTTGACCGACGTCGCGTCGGCGGCGACGACCTCGTCGGGCCAGGCGCCGACCACCGAAGCGATCTTCGCGCCGACGCGCTGCGGCAGGTCGACCCAGCCGGCGGTGTTCCAGCTGCGGATGAGCTCTCGCCCCCACTGCCGCTCGACCGCGTCGGCAATTCGCGATGGTGTTGTCGCGGGCAACGCGCCGAGCGAGTTCCCGTCGAGGTAGATGACGCCTTCGGGCAGCGCGAACGACGCGCGCAGCGGCGCGAGCGGATCGGCAGCGTCGAGCGCCTCGCACTGCGTGCGTGATGCGGGCAGGGCGCTCATGACCGTCGAAGCGGCCGCAGCACGGCGCGCACCGGGCTCGCGTCGGCGCCGGCGATCGGCAGCGGCAGCGCGATCAGTTCGTAGTCGCCGGGCGCGACCCGGTCGAGGACGAGCCCCTCGAGGATCGCCATGTCGTGCGCGCGCACGCGCAGGTGGGCGTCCATGGTCTTCGACGTCTCGGGATCGAGCGACGGCGTATCCACGCCGATCAGCACCACGCCGCGCGCCGCGAGCAGGTCGATCGTCGCCGATTCGACCGCGCGGAAGTCGCTGACCCAGCGTTCGAGCGGAGCGCGCGGCCAGGTGCGCAGCAGCACGCGTGGCGGGCACGGCCCCGCGCTGGGCTCGTCGAGCGCCGCGGCGATGTCGCCGGGCGAGATCGCGGCGTGCACGGGCGCCGCCGACAGGTCGATCACCCGGCACGGGCCCAGGTAGGGCTCGAGCGAGCGCGTGGCGCTGTCGGCGCCGGCGGCGTCGTAGTGCAGCGGCGCGTCGGCGTGCGCGCCGGTGTGCGTCGAAAGCGTCAGCCGCGACACGTTGACCGGCGATCCGCCGTCCATCGACCAGATGCGCTCGATCGCGAAAGGTGTGTCGCCCGGCCAGACCGGCGTGCCGGCATGGATCGGGGGACTGATGTCGTGGATCAAGTTTGCGAAACCCCTGTACGACGGCAAGGGAATTACTTTAGACTTAAAGTAATTCCGCGGCAAGTGGCGGCGGATGCAACCGACGGGAAGGCGACATGCGCATCGACGTGATCGGCGGCGGGGCCGCAGGACTGTACTCGGCGATTCTTCTGAAGAAATCGTTTCCGGCGGCGACGATCCAGGTCGTCGAGCGCAACCGGCCCGACGACACTTTCGGCTTCGGGATCGTGCTGTCCGACGAGACGCTGGGCAACCTGCACGACGCCGACGAGCCCACGCACCGCGAGATCGCGGCCAACTTCGCCTATTGGGACGACATCTACGTCCAGTACAAGGGCCAGGTGCTGAAGTCGTCGGG
>DAORSF010000428.1:0-2464 GCA_035443405.1 Burkholderiaceae bacterium
GCGCCTGCCACGCCGGATCGAACAGCAGCAGCCAGACCAGCGCCACGCCCAGCAGGGTGGCGCCGGCGATCACGATCCGCCGCTCGCGCGGGGTCATCAGGTGCCATCTCTGCAGCAGGTTCTCGAGCATGGACGGGATCCGATCGTTCAACGCAGCAACGCGACGGTCGCGGTGGGTTCGCGCTCGCCGTCGAACTTCACCGACAAGCCCTGGCGCTGGCAATCGCGGATCAGGATGTCCCGCACCGACCGTGCCTCGTAGAAGCCGGGCTGGAACCTCACCCGCAGACGACCGTCGCGATATTCCACGCTGCCCATCGAATCGGCCGCCTGTCCGCCCAGCGCCTGCGCGAAGCGCGTGAGCAGCGGCACGAAGTCCTCGGGGCCAGCCTGACCCGCGCGAGTGCGCAGCGCTGCCACCTCGCGCTGCATCTGCAACAGCGGATCGACGACGACCTGCGACTTCGGAAACGCCTGGCGGAAGCGCTGCTCGGCCTGCGCCTTCAGATCGCTGCGCTCCTGCGCGAGCATCCCCCAGTGCAGGTTCAGCGCGACGAGCCCGACCGCGACGCTGGCCGCGGCCAGTCCCAGCGGAATGCGCCACGCGCGCCAGTCGATGTCGGCCAGCCAGCGTCCGGCGGCGTTTCCTCGACGCGCGGACAGCAGGTCGATCGTCGCGGGAAGCGGAAACGGCAACGCGCGGATGTCCGCTTCGAAGCCGGCCCGTGCGGCCGCCTTGAGCACCGGGGTCTGCCAGCTCGGATCCTCGACGAAGACCGCCAGCCGACGCTTCAGGCGCGGCGGCTCGGCCGGAAGTTCGCGCTCGGCCAGTCCGACGACCGCGCCGCCATCGTTCGCTGCAACCGCCGCCGGCTCGGCGCTCGGCGTCGCGAAGGGCGCCGACGGCGTCCCGGCATTGGCCAGCAGCGTGACGATCGCCTCGGCGCGAAAGTCAGGGTCCGACGACGCGCCCCAGCCGATGCCGTCGACCGTGCCAGTGCGCAGCACCAGCCCGTCGTTCAGGCATGCGAGCGCGGTCCGATCGGCGCCGACCGGCAAAGCCAGCTGGGCGGGCCAGGCCGCCTGAACGACGACGCCGCGTCGCTCGAAGGCGCCGATGACGAATTCCAGCCAGCCGCTGTCGATCGCCGCCACCAGCCTGCGGCCTTCGTTGCCGACGCGAGGGCCGACCGCGAACGCGCAGCTCTGCGGATCCTGCAGCAGCGCTTCCTCGACGATGTTCGGCAGCGCCTGCTGCAGCCGCGCACCCGACAGCGCCGGCACCACGGCCTGCAGCAGGTTCACGTCGCGGGCATCGAAGATCAGCGTGGCGGTCTTCAGCACCGGCAGCGCGTCGAGGCTCACGCGCACGTAGCGGGCCGTGCTGGCGCTGCCGAAGACCGTGACCGCCAGTCCGCCGGGCGTGGCGCCGCCGCCGACCTTGTCGGTCACCGCCACCGGCAGCATCGCGAGCAGCACCGGCTCGGTCGCGAATGCGCGCTCGCCGATCGCCCGCGGCGGAATCCAGACGATCGCCTGCCCCTTCCTCAGTACCTGTGCTGCCATATGAGTTCCACGCGACGGGCGCCGCGATACAGAAGCGCTTCGCTCTGCGATTCGACCCGCCCGAAGCGTACCATCCCCCTTACGAGAAAGAAGTCCGAGCCGACGGACAGCAGGTTGGCCGGTAGCGTCGGAGATCCGTCGAAGCGCGAGCGGGCGACGTCGAGGCTCGCGAAGAACGTGCGCTGCCGCACGCCCTCGACGAAGCGCCGCGCGGCCTGCAGGTCGCTGTCGGTGATGTTGGCCGCCAGGACTTCCGGCGGAGCGGTGTTGACGTTGACCTTCGTGTTCTCGGTGGCGAACTCGGCCGCGCCGGCGCGCACCCGCTTCGGCAGGAAGATCACGAACGGCTCGAGTGCCGCGATGGTCGTCTCGTCGAACCCGGCGACCGTGCGCAGGTCGGCGAGCTTGAGCAGGGGCAGGGCCGAGGCCGGCGCGCGCCGTCCATCGACCGTCGGCGGGTAGGCCCGCTGGAGCCGCGCCTGCAGCACGCCCGCCAGGCTTTCGGGCCGGCCGACGATCGCCAACAGCCGTTCGAACGCCTCGCGGTGCACCGTCGACGGAAGGCCGTCGAGCACCAGGTTGTTGAGGTTGAGCCGCGCCTGGGCGTCGAACATCTGCCCGGCCAGTCGCGCATTGCTGTCGGATTCGGTGATCCGCGCGCCGCCGGTCACCGTCTCGTCCAGCACCGTTTCTGCGACCGGCGTGGCCCAGAGTTCGGTCAGGTGATCGACCGCGCCGGTGCTCGCCTGGTCGACGCGAAGCACGACCGACGCCCAGTCGAGCACCGCGGCTTCGATCCAGCGCATCTGCGCCAGCGCGAGCCGGTTCTCGACCGAGCGCACCGTCACGTGCTCGCGCCAGAACAGGCTGCTGACGATCAGGGTCGCCAGCGTGATCA
>DAORSF010000429.1:0-2452 GCA_035443405.1 Burkholderiaceae bacterium
GGCGCGCTCGGCTGGGTCGGCTTCATCACGATGGGTTCGATCTACTACCTGCTGCCGCGACTTTTCGGACGCACGCAGATGCACAGCGTGCGACTGATCGAGGTGCACTTCTGGGTCGCGACGATCGGCGTCGTGCTGTACATCGCCGCAATGTGGATCGCCGGCGTGACGCAGGGCCTGATGTGGCGCGCGACCAACCCCGACGGCACGCTGACCTACGCGTTCGTCGAGTCGCTCAAGGCCACCTACCCGTACTACTACATCCGCGTGCTCGGCGGGCTGCTCTACCTGACCGGCATGACGATCATGCTCTACAACACCCTGATGACGATCCGGGGCGGCAAGGCGGTCGACGCCGAGATTCCGAAGGTCGCGGTCGCCCACGCCTGAGCCTCATCCGGAGACGACGAACATGAAATTCTCGCATTCGCTGATCGAGAAGAACCTGCCGCTGATGATGGTGCTGATCCTCGTGGCGATCAGCTTCGGCGGCCTCGTCGAGATCGTCCCGCTGTTCTTCCAGAAGTCGACCACGGAAGCGGTGTCGGGCTGGAAGCCGTACGGCCCGCTCGAGTTGACCGGACGCGACGTCTACATGCGCGAGGGCTGCGTGAACTGCCATTCGCAGATGATCCGTCCGTTCAGGGCCGAAACCGAGCGCTACGGCCACTATTCGGTCGCCGGCGAGTTCGTCTACGACCGCCCGTTCATGTGGGGCAGCAAGCGCACCGGGCCCGACCTGGCGCGCGTGGGCGGACGCTACAGCGACGAGTGGCACCGCGTGCACCTGATGAATCCCCGCGACCTCGTCCCCGAGTCGAACATGCCGGGCTACCCGTGGCTCGCACGTGCGGCCGCCGACGACGGCACCGTGCAGCGCAAGATGCAGGTGCTGCGCACGCTCGGCCATCCGTACTCCGACGACGAGATTGCCAAGGCGCCCGAGGCCCTGAAGGATCGGACCGAAATGGATGCGCTGATCGCCTACCTGCAGGTGCTCGGCACGTCGATCCGCAGTACCGCCCGCTGAGCGAGGTCGAAGCCGCCATGGACATCAACGTGCTGCGCGGGGTGATCGCCGTGGTGAGCCTGGTGCTGTTCCTCGGCATCGTCTGGTGGGCCTGGAGCAAGCACCAGAAGGCGCGCTTCGACGAGGCGGCCAAACTGCCGTTCGTCGAGAAGGACTAGAAAACGGAGCAATCGGACATGGCCGACTTCACCAGTACGGGCTGGAGCCTCTACATCTCGATCGTGACGCTGGTCTCGATCGCGTTCTGCATCTGGCTGACCCTGGTGCTCGCCAGGGGCAAGGCGCCGGGGCAAAAGGTCGACACGACCGGGCACCGGTGGGACGAGACGCTCGAGGAATACAACAACCCGCTGCCACGCTGGTGGCTGTGGCTGTTCATGATCACCTGCGTGTTCTCGCTGGTCTACCTGGCGCTTTACCCGGGCCTCGGCACCTGGCAGGGCATGCTCGGCTGGAGCCAGAAGGACCAGTACGAGCGCGAGGTCGCGCGCGTCGACGAAGTGGTCGAGCCGCTGTTCGCGAAGTACCTTGCCCAGGACATCCCGGCCGTCGCAGCCGACCCGCAAGCGCGCGAGATCGGCGAGCGCATGTACCTGACCTACTGCGTCCAGTGCCACGGCTCGAACGCGCGCGGCAGTCGCGGCTTCCCGAACCTCGCCGACCGGGACTGGCAGTGGGGCGGCGACCCCGAAACGATCAAGGCCACCATCACCGGTGGCCGCCAGGGCGTGATGCCGCCGATGGGCGCCGCCGTCGGCTCGGCGGACGACGTCCAGAACCTCGCGCACTACGTGCTGTCGCTGTCGGACAGCGGCCACGACGCCGCACGCGCCGCGCTCGGCAAGCCGAAGTTCGCGGCCGCCGGGTGCACCGCTTGCCACGGCGCCGACGGCAAGGGCAACCCGGCACTCGGCGCGCCGAACCTGACCGACAAGACCTGGCTGTACGGCGGCGGGATCGCGACGATCGTCGAGGGCATCAACAAGGGCCGCAACAACCAGATGCCGGCCTTCGGCGAGATGCTCGGCAAGGGCAAGGTGCACCTGCTCGCCGCCTACGTCTGGGGACTGTCCAACGGCCCCGAAAGGCAGGGCGCGGGCCGTTGAGCACGCCGCCCGTCACCCCACGCGGCGCGGGTGCGGGCGCCGACGTCGAGGTCGCGCTCTACGAAGTCCGGCGCAAGATCTATCCGCGGGCGGTCACCGGCTTGTTTGCAGGCTGGCGCTGGGCGCTGGTCTGGTTCACGCAGCTGATCTTCTACGGCCTGCCCTGGCTGCAGTGGGGCGACCGCCCGGCGGTGCTGTTCGACCTCGAGGCGCGGCGCTTCTACCTGTTCGGCGCCGTCCTGTACCCGCAGGACTTCATCTACCTGACGGGCCTGCTGGTCATCTCGGCGCTGGGCCTGTTCCTGTTCACCGCGGT
>DAORSF010000430.1:0-2418 GCA_035443405.1 Burkholderiaceae bacterium
TGACGCCGACCGACCAGTACCAGTTCATCTCGGGCACGCTGGTGCGCGAGATCGCGCTGATGGGGGGCGACGTGTCGAAGTTCGTCGCGCCTTCGGTGCAGAACTGGTTGCGCGGCAAGCTCGCGCAACTGGGCGGCGGGCCGCGATGAAACGACCCGGGACGTCGCGATGGCCCTGATCATCACCGACGAGTGCATCAACTGCGACGTCTGCGAGGCCGAATGCCCGAACGGGGCGATCTCGATGGGCCCCGAGATCTACCGGATCGACCCGGATCGCTGCACCGAGTGCGTCGGGCACTTCGACGAGCCGCAGTGCCGGCAGGTCTGCCCGGTCGACTGCATCCCGTTCGATCCGGACCGGCGCGAGACGCACGGACAGCTGATGGACAGGTACCGGCGCTTGCAGGCCGAAGGGGCGGCCGAGGCCGGGGACCGCGGCTGACATCGATTCGTCATCGAAGGCGGGCAGCATGGGCGCTTTCCGGATGAACGACATGGACCTGATCGTCTGGCGCCACGCGGACGCCGGCGACGCCGCGGCCGACCTCGCCAGCGACGCCGAGCGCCGGCTGACCGAGCGCGGCCGCAAGCAGGCCGAGCGCATGGCGCGCTGGCTGCAAGGGCGGCTTCCCGAGCGATATGCGGTGCTCAGCAGTCCCGCGATGCGCGCGCGCGAGACCGCCGAGGCGCTCGGCGTGAAGGTGCGCGTCGACCCGCGGCTCGCACCCGATGCCGACGTCGCCGACGTGCTGGCCGCGCTGGACTGGCCCGAAGGGCCCGAATCGCGGTCGCGCCACGTCGTCGTGGTCGGCCACCAGCCGACGCTCGGGCGCCTCGCCAGCCTGCTGATGACGGGCCAGGAAGCCGACTGGAGCATCCGCAAGGGCGCGATCTGGTGGCTGTCGACGCGCGAGCGCGAGGGACGCGGACAGGTCGTGCTGCGCGCGGTCATGGCGCCCGACCTCGCCTGAACGCTGCGGACGCGGCTAGATCGTCTCGTAGACGAACTTCTCGAAGACGCGTACCTCGGACCAGGCTGAGGCTTCGCCGAGCAGGCTCTCGTGGGCGAGCGGGAAGCGCCGCGCCCACTGCTTCGGCATCTCGAGGCGAAGCGAGCGGCGCTGCAGGAAGAGCGCCGGTGTCGGCACTTCCTGCTCGTCGCGCTTGCGGTGCAGGATCGTCGCGACGCGCAACGCCACCACCTTGAGCCAGCCGAGGTCGTCGTCGAAGAGCCCGCGCAGCTTGCGCAGCCCGCCGATCTGCGCCAGCGCCAGGTTCGCGAGTGCGGCCTGCTCGCGGCGCGAGAAGCCCGGCATGTCGGCGTGGCCGAGGATGTACGCCGAGTGCTTGTGGAAGCCCTCGTGCGAGATCGACATGCCGACTTCGGCCAGCTCGGACGCCCAGCCGAGCACCAGGCGGCGGGCCAGCAGCACCTCGCGCGCGGCGCGCGCGCCCTGGTCGAACAGCGCCAGCGCGGTGTCGCGCACGCGCCGCGCGTGCCGCCGGTCGACCCCGTAGCGCGCGAGCATCTGCTCGACGGTGATCGCGCGCGTGTCCCGGCCCTCGCTGCGGCCGAGCAGGTCGTACAGCACGCCCTGGCGCAACGCGCCGTCGCAGTAGCGCATCGAGTCGATGCCGAGCTCGTCGAACGCAGCCATCATCACCGCGAGCCCGCCGGCCAGCACCGGGCGCCGGTCCGCCCTGAGCCCGGCCAGCTGCACCGCGTCGACGTGGCCGGCGTCGACCAGCGCCGCGTGGATGCGCGCGAGCGAGTCGCGGTCGAGTTCCCGGGCGCCCCACTGCGCCTGCGCCACTTGCCACAGCGACTTGGCGGTGCCCGACGTGCCGACCGCGTAGCGCCAGCCCTTGTCGGCAAAGGGTTCGGCGACCTGCGCGAACACCGCGCGCGCCGCGTAGTAGGCGTGCTCGAAGGCCTCGCGGCTCACGGCGCCAGCCGCGAAGTAGTGCCTCGACAGGCCGACGCATCCGACCGACGCCGACTCGAGCGCGCCGGCGCGCATGTCGGTACCCACGATGCACTCGGTCGATCCGCCGCCGATGTCGACGACCAGTCGCGGCACGCCGTCGTTGGGCAGCGCGTGCGCGGCGCCCAGGTAGATCAGGCGCGCTTCCTCGAGGCCGGAGACGACCTCGATCGGGAATCCCAGCGCCGCCTCGGCAGTGGCGAGGAACTGCCCCGCGTTGGTCGCGACGCGCAGCGTGTTCGTCGCGACCGCGCGAACCGCCTCGGGCGCGAACGAGCGGAGCCGCTCGCCGAACATCGCCAGCGCCAGCAGCGCGCGATCGCGCGAATCCGCATCGAGGCTGCCGTCCTCGCGCAACCCGCCGGCCAGGCGCACCGTCTGCTTGACGCCGTCCAGCGGCAGCACGAGCTCGCCGAGCGGGGAGGCCTCGA
>DAORSF010000431.1:0-2417 GCA_035443405.1 Burkholderiaceae bacterium
CCGAAGCAGCTGCCGAGGTTGTTGACGCCGATGACGAAGAAGCGCCCGGTGTCGACCGGCTTGCCGGGACCGACCATGTTGTCCCACCAGCCGACGTCGTCGGGCGCGTCGGCGTACACGCCGGCCACGTGATGGCCGGCGTTCAGCGCGTGGCACACCAGCACCGCATTCGAGCGCTCGGCGTTCAACGTGCCGTAGGTCTCGTAGACGAGTTCGTAGCCCGCGATCGACGCGCCGCTGCGCAGCGCGAGCGGCGCGTCGAAGCGCATGCGCTGCGGCGCGACGACGCCGACCGAACCGGGCACGGGCGTCGACAGGATCGAGGGCTGGACTGGCTGGTTCAAGCGCGCGGGCGGCACCGGGCCGCCGAAAAGAAAAGCCCGACCGGCTTGCTGGCGGGTCGGGCGCGATCGGGCGTGCACCTGGCCGCTTTAGCCGTACTTGTAACGCGCCCGCAAGCTGATCCTCAAATCGGCGCGATGAGACGGGGGCAAAGGTATGCCGGCCGCCGGAACCTGTCAAATCCGGTTCACGGCCCCCCCTGCCCGCGGCCTCGCTGCACCCGGCCCGCCTGCTCGCGGCCCGGCCGCGCTCAATCCCGCCACGCCCCGGCGAGCAGCTCGTACGAGCGCCGCCGCGCGGCGTGGTCGTGGATCGCGCTGGCAACCATCAGCTCGTCGGCACCGGTCGCCTCGACGAAGCGCGCGAGCTCGCGCAGGATGGTCGCGGGCGAGCCGACGAACGAGCACGCGAGCATCCGCGACACCTGCGCCTTCTCGGCCGGCGTCCAGTACGACTCGATGTCGTCGATCGGCGGCGACAACTGGCCGCGCGCATTGCGCATCATGTCGGTGAAGCGCTGCTGCAGCGACGTGAACAGCCGTCGCGCCTCGTCGTCGGTGTCGGCGCCGACCACGTTGATGCCGACCATCGCGTGCGGCCGCTCGAGTTGCGCCGACGGCCTGAAGTTCTCGCGATAGACCGCCAGCGCCTGCGCCAGCGCGTCCGGCGCGAAGTGCGACGCGAATGCGTACGGCAGGCCGAGGTGCGCCGCCAGTTGCGCCCCGTACAGGCTCGAGCCGAGGATCCACAGCGGCACGTTCAGGCCCGCCCCGGGCACCGCGCGATAGGGCTGCCCCGGCTGCACCGGCCCGAACAGCGCCTGCAGCTCGAGCACGTCGTCGGGAAAGGCGTCGGCGGCGCGAGGGTCGCGCCGCAGCGCGCGCAGCGTGACCATGTCGGTGCCGGGGGCGCGGCCCAGCCCGAGGTCGATGCGCCCCGGGTACAGCGACTCGAGCGTGCCGAACTGCTCGGCGATCACCAGCGGCGAATGGTTCGGAAGCATCACGCCGCCGGCGCCGACGCGGATCGTTCGCGTGCCGCCGGCGACGTAACCGATCACCACCGACGTCGCCGCGCTGGCGATGCCGGTCATGTTGTGGTGCTCGGCGAGCCAGTAGCGCCGGTAGCCCCAGCGTTCGCAGTGCTGCGCGAGGTCGAGCGTGTTGCGCAGTGCATCGGCGGGCGTGTCGCCCTTGCGGATCGGGGCCAGGTCGAGGACGGAGAGCGGGATCATGGCGGCAAGTGTAGCCGCGCAGTGCTGGTCCCGCCCAGAAGACCCCGACTATCTGGACGCGCGGGCCAACACGTAAGTAAGTGCCAGCGTCGGCAAGGCCGAACCGAGCTGCGTCGAAACCAGCGGCAGCAGGTGGAAGGCGGCGACGCCGAGCAACCAGATCGCGACCGCACTGCCGTCGACCCGCTTCGCGCCGACCAGCGACGGCACGTCGGCGCGGCCGGCGAGCCGCCCGAGGATCACGCCGTACAGCGGCACGAACACCGAGCTCAGCATCAGCAGGAAAGGCTCGAGGCCGTGCATCGGCAATACCAGCGCGAGCGCGGTGCACAGCACCGCGAGCTGCACGCCCCACTGGCGCGTGCTCCAGCCCGGCGCGAGGCTGTGGCCGGCCACCGACCCCGAGTACAGGTCGCCGTAGGCGTTGTCGACCTCGTCGATCAGGATGAGGCCGAGCGCGACCAGCCCGCCCTGCGCGAGCAGCAGAGCGGCAACCAGGTCGGTCGACGGCGTCGTCAGCGCGACCAGCACGCCGAGCGCGTAGCACCAGATGTTCGCGACCGCGTAGCCGAGCCAGGTGCCGCGCAGCGCGCTGGCGCCGTCGCGGCCGTGGCGCGCGAAATCGGCCACCAGCGGCAGCCACGAGATCGGCATCGCGATCACCAGGTCGAGCGCCGACAGCGTGCTCATGCCGCCGTCGCCGGCACGGTTCCAGATCGCGCTCCAGCCCATCGACTGCGCCTTGCCGAGGAACTGCCACGACAGCCAGGCCAGCGACAGGATCACCAGCGGCAGGCCGAAGCGGCCGATGAACTTGCGCACCAGCCCGACCATCGTCCCC
>DAORSF010000432.1:0-2402 GCA_035443405.1 Burkholderiaceae bacterium
ACGCGCTCGCGTCGCTCGGCAACGACCTGCGCTTCGTGCTCATCACGTCGCGCGCCCACCTGTCGCGCGCCGCCGACGGCGAGCCGGTTGCGGTCTCGGTCGCACCGAGCTCCCACGAGAAGTGCGAGCGCTGCTGGCACTACCGCGCCGACGTCGGCGCGGATGCCGCGCATCCGACGATCTGCGGGCGCTGTGTCGACAACCTGCACGGCAGCGGCGAGCCGCGCAGCGCCGCCTGATCGACGACCGATCGTCGAACACCGAACGCTGCAACGAGGACGAACGATGGCCAAAGGTGGCGCCGCTGCGATGAGACCCTGGCTGTGGCTGGCCGCGGCGGTGCTCGTCGCCGACCAGCTCAGCAAGTTCGCCATCGAGCGAAGCTTCGCATTCGGCGAGCGACTGGCGATCGTTCCGGGCCTGTTCGACCTGACGCTGGTCTACAACCGCGGCGCGGCGTTCAGTTTCCTGGCGAACGCCGCCGGCTGGCAGCGCTGGTTCTTCACGGTGCTGGGCCTCGGCGCCGGAGCGTTCATCGTCTGGCTGCTCGCGCGCCACGGCTCGCAGCGGCTGTTCGCGTTCGCGCTGGCGCTGATCCTGGGCGGCGCGATCGGCAACGTGATCGATCGCATCGTGCGTGGCCAGGTCGTCGACTTCCTGCTGGTCTACTGGCAGCGTTTCCACTGGCCCGCGTTCAACGTCGCCGACAGCGCGATCACCGTCGGGGCGGTGCTGCTGATCGTCGACGAGATCCGGCGCGTGCGGCGCGGGCGCTGACGCCGCCTCCGGCATTGCCGCACGGCGCGCCGTCGGCGAGGTGTGATATACAGCGCCCATGATGCTCGAAGGCAAGCGGATCCTGCTCGGCGTGACCGGCGGCGTAGCGGCGTACAAGGCTGCCGAGCTGGCGCGCGAGCTGCAGCGCGCCGGCGCGCGCGTGCAGGTCGTGATGACCGACGCGGCGACCCGCTTCGTGACGCCGGCCACCTTCCAGGCGCTGACCGGCGAGCCGGTGTTCACCGACCAATGGGACGCGCGAATCGGCAACAACATGGCGCACATCGAGCTGTCGCGCGCCGCCGACGCGATCCTGGTGGCGCCGGCCACCGCGGACTTCCTCGCGAAGGCGGCGCACGGGCTGGCCGACGACCTGCTCAGCACGCTGTGCCTGGCGCGCGAGTGCCCGCTGCTGGTAGCGCCCGCGATGAACCGGCAGATGTGGCAGCACCCCGCGACGCAGCGCAGCGTCGCGCAGCTGGCCGCCGACGGCGTCGCGATCCTCGGCCCCGACAGCGGTGACCAGGCCTGCGGCGAGACCGGCCTGGGCCGGATGCTCGAGCCGGTGGACCTGGTCGACGAGCTCGCCGCGTTCTTCGTCCCCAAGTCGCTGGCCGGCCGGCACGTGCTGCTCACCGCCGGCCCGACCTACGAGCCGATCGACCCGGTGCGCGGCATCACCAACCTGTCGTCGGGCAAGATGGGTTTCGCGATCGCGCGCGCGTGCCGCGCGGCCGGCGCGCAGGTCACGCTGGTGGCGGGCCCGACCGCGCTGGCGACGCCGCGGGGCGTGCAGCGCATCGACGTGCGAACCGCGCAGCAGATGCACGACGCCGTGATCGCCGCGCTCGACGCGGCGCCGCCGCCGCGACCCGACGTGTTCGTCGCCGTCGCAGCCGTCGCCGACTGGCGGGTGGCCAACGCCAGCGACCGCAAGCTCAAGAAGCGCGGACCGCAGGACCTGCCGAAGCTGCAGTTCGCGCAGAACCCCGACATCCTGGCGAGCGTCGCGCGCCGGCCCGATGCACCGTGGTGCGTCGGCTTCGCCGCCGAGAGCGAGGACCTCGAAGCCAACGCCGCGGCCAAGCGTGTGGCCAAGGGCGTACCGCTGATGGTCGCCAACATCGGCCACGCGACCTTCGGCCGCGACGACAACGAACTGCTGATGATCGACGAACACGGCAGCTGGCGCCTGCCGCGCGCCGACAAGGCGAGCCTCGCGCAGGCGCTGGTCGCCGAGATCGCGAAGCGACTGCCGCCACGACGCGGCTGACTCACCCGCAGCGATGAACACGATCGACCGCGACGGCCCCCCTGACGGTGATTTCGCCAGTTACGTCGAGCGCCTGACCGGCAATGCCGGTCGCACGCCCGGCCGCGTCGAGTCGGCCGCGTCGGCGAGGCGTTCGAGGCTGGCAGCCGCCGCTGCTGGCGGCGGCGCTTCCGCGTCGCCGCCCGCGCCGACCGGCACGCCCGGCGAGCAGCTCGCCGAGGCCCTGCGCAAGGCCACCGTCGGCGCCCGGGGCAAGGCCGGCTCGGCGGGCAAGGTGGTCGACGCCGGACTTCGCGGCGCCGGCCGCGCCGTCGGCGCGCGCGCGAGCCGCTGGCTGATGGCGGGCGGCATC
>DAORSF010000433.1:0-2400 GCA_035443405.1 Burkholderiaceae bacterium
GCACGCCGGCGTCGATCACGTCGGCGACCATCCTCTGCGTCAGCCAGGCGGTGGCGGTCGCCGGCTTGACGACCACCGGTACGCCCGACAGCAGCGCCGGCGCGGCCTTCTCCCAAAGACCCCACGCCGGGAAGTTGAATGCGTTGATGAACAGCGCCATGCCGCGCTGCGGCGTGAGGAAGTGACCGGCCTGGAATGCGCCGTCCTTGCCGAGCCTGACCAGTTCGCCGTCGGCGAGCCAGCGCGCTGCGCCGAGCTTCGCGCCCCACTTCGCGTACTGCGACAGCGTGTAGATCGCGCCGTCGATGTCGACGGCGGAATCGTTGCGCGTCGTGCCCGAGTTTTGCAGTGCAATGTCGTAGTAGGCGTCGCGCTGGCCTTGCAGCACCTCGGCGATGCGCGCAAGCTGTGCCGAGCGTTCGGCATAGGTGAGCGCGCGCAACGCAGCGCCGCCCTTCGTGCGCGCGAACGCGAAGCCGTCGGACAGGTCGAGGCCGGCGCCCGAGACGCGGACGAGCTCCGTGCCCAGCACCGGGTCGAACAGCGGAGTGCCGGCGCCGCTGCCTGCTTGCCAGCGGCCGGCGAGATGGTTGTCGAGCAGTCGGGTCATGGTTTCGATTCCCTGGTTGGAAAGCCCCTGCGATCGCGCGGCGGGGCTTGACGCCGGCGGAAGTATGCATCATTATGCATTGACGCACATCAATTCGGCAATATAATTCCTATTCGGGGGCCGGCCCCCGGTCCGATTCCCCCTCACCGCGAGGAGCGCCGCATGAGCGAATCCCCCAGGGTCGACTACCAGACCGACCCTTCGAAGTACCGTCACCTGAAGCTGGCCTTCGACGGACCGGTCGCCACGCTGACGATCGACATCGACGAGGACGCCGGCATCCAGCCCGGCTACAAGCTGAAGCTCAATTCCTATGATCTCGGCGTCGACGTCGAGTTGCACGACGCGCTGCAGCGCATCCGCTTCGAGCATCCCGAAGTGCGGTCGGTCGTCGTGACCAGCGGCAAGGATCGCATCTTCTGCTCCGGCGCGAACATCTTCATGCTGGGCCTGTCGAGCCACGCGTGGAAAGTGAACTTCTGCAAGTTCACCAACGAGACCCGCAACGGCATCGAGGACGCCAGCCGCCACTCGGGCCTGAAGTTCGTCGCCGCGCTCAACGGCGCCTGCGCCGGCGGCGGCTACGAGCTGGCGCTCGCCTGCGACGACATCGTGCTGGTCGACGATCGCTCGTCGTCGGTGTCGCTGCCCGAGGTGCCGCTGCTGGGCGTGCTGCCGGGCACCGGCGGCCTCACGCGCGTCACCGACAAGCGCAAGGTGCGCCACGACCGCGCCGACATCTTCTGCACCACCACCGAGGGCGTGCGCGGCCAGCGCGCGAAGGAGTGGCGGCTGGTCGACGAGGTGGCCAAGGCGCAGGACTTCGCGCGCGTCGTGAAGGAGCGCGCGCTGGCGCTGGCCGCGCAGAGCGATCGCCCGCCCGACGCGAAAGGCGTCGCGCTCGTGCCGCTCGAGCGCGCGATCGACGACGCGGGATACCACTATCGCTTCGTCGACGTCCGCGTCGATCGGGCGCGCCGCACCGCGACCTTCACCGTCAGGGGACCGCACGGGCAGCAGCCCGCCGGCATCGACGCGATCGTCGCCGCCGGCGCCAGCTGGTGGCCGCTGCAGATGGCACGCGAACTCGACGACGCGATCCTGTCGATGCGCACCAACGAGCTCGACCTCGGCGTGTGGCTGATGAAGACCGAGGGCGACCTCGCGGCGGTGCAGGCCGCCGACGCGACGCTGCTCGAGCACCGCAAGCACTGGTTCGTGCGCGAGGTCATCGGCATGTTGCGCCGGACGCTCGCCCGCCTGGACGTGAGCGCGCGCACGATGTTCGCGCTGGTCGAGCCGGGCTCGTGCTTCGCCGGCACGCTGGCCGAGATCGCGTTCGCCGCCGACCGCAGCTACGTGCTGGCGCTGCCCGACGAGCCGGACAAGGCGCCGCGCATCGCGCTGACCGAGATGAACTTCGGCACCTATCCGATGGTCAACGGCCAGTCCCGGCTGGCGCGCCGCTTCTACGAGGAAGAGGCGCCGCTGGCCGCCGCGCGCGCGGCGATCGGCAAGCCGCTGAGCGGCGAGGAGGCCGAGCGGCTCGGGCTGGTGACGGCGGCGCCCGACGACATCGACTGGGCCGACGAGATCCGCATCGCCGTCGAGGAGCGCGCCGCGATGTCGCCCGACGCGCTGACCGGCCTCGAGGCCAACCTGCGCTTCGCCGGCAAGGAGACGATGGAGACGCGCATCTTCGGCCGGCTCACCGCCTGGCAGAACTGGATCTTCATCCGCCCGAACGCCGTCGGCGAGAAGGGCGCGCTGAAGGTCTACGGCAAGGGCGA
>DAORSF010000434.1:0-2389 GCA_035443405.1 Burkholderiaceae bacterium
CACGAGTTCTATCCGAACGGCGTCTCCACCAGCCTGCCGTTCGACGTCCAGCTCGCGATGATCCATACGATTCCCGGCCTCGAGCATGCGCACATCCTGCGCCCCGGCTACGCGATCGAGTACGACTACTTCGACCCCCGCGGCCTGAAGCGTTCGCTCGAAACGCGTGCCATCGCAGGCCTGTTCTTCGCTGGCCAGATCAACGGCACCACCGGTTACGAGGAGGCGGCCGCACAGGGGCTGCTGGCCGGCATCAATGCCGCGCTGCAGGTCGCCGGGCGCGAGCCATGGTGCCCGCGCCGCGACGAGGCCTATCTCGGCGTGCTCGTCGACGACCTGACCACGCGGGGCGTCTCGGAGCCCTACCGGATGTTCACCAGCCGGGCCGAATATCGCCTGAGCCTGCGCGAGGACAACGCCGACCTGCGCCTGACGTCCATCGGCCGAGAGCTCGGTTGTGTCGAAGACGCGCGATGGGACGCTTTCTGCCGTAAACGTGACGCGATCGACATTGAACTGCAGCGATTGCGCAGCAACTGGGTCAATCCGGCCACTTTGCCCGCCGATCGCGCGATCGCGCTGATCGGGCAGCCGATCGAGCGCGAGCATTCGCTCGCCGACCTGCTGCGCCGCCCCGGCGTCGGCTATCCGGCCATCATCGAGATCGGCGGCCCGGCCGCTGACGACCCGCAGGTGCGCGAGCAGGTCGAGATCCAGCTCAAGTACGCGGGCTACATCGCGCGCCAGCAGGCGGAGATCGCGCGCCACGAGCACAACGAGACGCTGGCGATTCCGGCCGACTTCGACTACTCGCAGGTGCGCGGCCTGTCGGTCGAGGTCCGCCAGCGCCTCGCGCAGTTGCGTCCCGAAACCGTCGGCCGGGCCGCGCGCGTATCGGGGGTCACGCCGGCAGCGATTTCACTGCTGCTGGTGTACCTGAAGAAGCGCCGCGGCACGAGCCCGCCCGACGGGAGCGACGGCCGACGTGCAGCCTGATGCGCCCGTGACTCCGCGCCCGTCGCGTCCGGACGCCGTTCGACTGCGAGCGGGCAACTTCGATCGCACGGCGCTGTCGCAACGGCTGCGAGCCGGGCTTGCCGCGCTGGGCCTCGACGAGTCGCTGGCCGGGCGCCTGCTCGACTATCTCGCGCTGCTGGCCAAGTGGAACGGTGTCTACAACCTCACCGCCGTCCGCGATCCTGCGCAGATGCTGACCCAACACCTGCTCGACAGCCTGTCGATCGTCGCACCGCTGGCCGTGCGGATGCCCGAGCGCGACGGCGCGACGGCCGGACGCATCGTCGACGTCGGCAGCGGCGCCGGGCTGCCCGGGATCGTCCTGGCGATCGTCTGGCCGCACGCCAGGGTGCTGCTGGTCGAGCCGGTCGGCAAGAAGGCGGCGTTCCTGCGGCAATGTCGCGGAGAGTTGGCGCTAACTAATCTGGAGGTGGCGGCGACCCGTGTCGAGGCGCTGAGCGACGTGCAGCGCCAGCCCGTCCCGGATCTGATCGTCTGTCGCGCGTTTGCGTCTCTGGCCGGCTATGTCGTCGCCGTGGACCGGCTCGCCGGTCCGAATACCCTGGTTGCCGCGATGAAGGGCGTGCTGCCGGCCGACGAGATCGCGGCCCTTCCGGCTCCCTGGACGGTGGCCTCGGTCGAGCCGCTGCACGTCCCCGAGCTCGCTGCCGCACGGCACCTGCTGCTGCTGAAGCGCAACCCGCAGGCCTCGCCAGTCATGGCGCAGGAAGTTTCCAAAATCCGCGCCGAGCGCACCAATCCATAACAGTAAGCGCCCACAAATGGCCAGAATCTTCGTCGTCGCGAACCAGAAGGGCGGCGTCGGCAAGACCACGACGACGGTCAATCTCGCCGCCGCGCTCGCGCGCCACGGCCAGCGCACGCTGCTGGTCGACCTGGACCCGCAGGGGAACGCGACGATGGGCAGCGGCATCGACAAACGCACGCTCAAGCGCTCGGTCTATCAGGTGCTGATCGGGCTGTCGGACGTGATCGAGGCGACCCAGTGGTCCGAGGGTGGCCGCTATGCCGTGCTGCCGGCGAATCGCGAACTGGCCGGCGCCGAGGTCGAACTGGTCGACTTCGAGGAGCGCGAAACGCGACTCAAGGACGCGCTCCGGCAGGTCGATGCACAGTACGATTTCATCCTGATCGACTGCCCGCCATCACTGTCGTTGCTGACGCTCAACGGCTTCTGCGCGGCGCACGGCGTGATCATCCCGATGCAGTGCGAGTACTTCGCACTCGAGGGACTGTCAGACCTGGTCAACACGATCAAGAAAGTGCACGCTAACTTCAATACCGACCTGCAGATCATCGGGCTGCTGCGCGTGATGTTCGATCCGCGCATCACGCTCGGCCAGCAGGTGTC
>DAORSF010000435.1:0-2361 GCA_035443405.1 Burkholderiaceae bacterium
GCCTTCAGGATCTCCTCGAGGTTGCCGATCGCCTCGAAGCGCTCGATCTTCGCGATCATCAGCGCACGGCCGCCGCCGGCGCGCATCAGCTCGCGCGCCATGTACATGTCGGCCGCGTTCTTCGGGAAGGACACCGCGATGAAGTCGGCTTCGAAGCCGATCGCGGTCTTGATGTCTTCCATGTCCTTCGACGTGAGCGCCGGCGCCGACAGCCCGCCGCCCTGGCGGTTGATGCCCTTGCGGTTCGACAGCACGCCCCCCTGGATCACCGTGCACTCGATCGCCTGCGGCGTGGTCCGGTCGACGCGCATCATCATCCGGCCGTCGTCGAGCAGCAGCGTGTCGCCCGGCTTCACGTCGTTGACCAGTTCGGGGTAGTCGAGGCCGACGCGTCGCTGGTCGCCCGGCGCGCCGTCGACGTCGAAGGTGAACCGATCGCCCGCAGCGAGCGTGATCTTTCCGTCTGCGAACCTGGCGATGCGGATCTTGGGGCCCTGCAGGTCGGCCAGCACGCCAACGCTCTGCATGATGCGGCCGGCGATCTCGCGAACCCGCCGCACCGTCTCGGCATGCTCCGCCGCCGTGCCGTGCGAGAAATTGACGCGCACGACGTTCACGCCGGCGCGCAGCATCCGCTCGAGGATGTCCGGGTCGCTCGACGCGGGGCCCAGGGTGGCGACGATCTTGGTCGCGCGCGGCGCGGGTTGGAACATGGTCACGCCCGCTCGGCCAGCGCCGCCACCGCCGGCAGCGTCTTGCCTTCGAGGAACTCGAGGAACGCGCCGCCGCCGGTCGAGATGTAGCCGACGCGGTCGCCGATGCCGAACTTCGTGATCGCCGCGAGCGTGTCGCCACCCCCGGCGATCGAGAAGGCCGGCGACTCGGCGATCGCCTGCGCGATCGCGCGCGTGCCGCCGGCGAACGCGTCGAACTCGAACACGCCGACCGGCCCGTTCCAGACGATCGTGCCGGCCTGCCCGAGTTGCGCGGCGAGCGCCTGCGCGGTGCGCGGACCGATGTCGAGGATCAGGTCGTCGTCGGCGACTTCATTCGCCGCCCGGGTGGTCGCGGGAGCCGTCGCCGAGAACTCCTTGGCGCAAACGACGTCGACCGGGATGGGCACCCGCGCGCCCCGTGCGGACATGATGTCGATGATCGCCTTCGCCTCGTCGACGAGCTCGCGCTCGGCCAGCGACTTGCCGATCGCCAGCCCGGAGGCCAGCATGAACGTGTTGGCGATGCCGCCACCGACGATCAGCTGGTCCACCTTGCCGGCCAGCGACTTCAGGATCGTGAGCTTGGTCGACACCTTCGAGCCGGCGACGATCGCGACCAGCGGGCGCTTCGGGTCGCCGAGCGCCTTGCCCAGCGCGTCGAGCTCGGCCGCGAGCAGCGGACCTGCGCAGGCCACCGGCGCGAAGCGCGCAATGCCGTGCGTGCTCGCCTCGGCGCGGTGCGCGGTGCCGAACGCGTCGTTCACGTAGACGTCGCACAGCGCGGCCATCTTGCGCGACAGCGCTTCGTCGTTCTTCTTCTCGCCGCGATTGACGCGGCAGTTCTCGAGCAGCACGACTTCGCCCGGCGCGACCGCGAAGCCGCCGTCGACCCAGTCCGACACCAGCGGTACGTCGCGGCCCAGCAGCTCGCCGAGCCGCTTCGCGATCGGCGCGAGTGAGTCCTCGGGCTTGAACTCGCCCTCGGTCGGGCGCCCGAGGTGCGAAGTCACCATGACGGCGGCCCCGGACTTCAGGCAGTGCTCGATCGCCGGCACCGACGCGCGGATGCGCGTGTCGTCGGTGATTGCACCGGCGTCGTCCTGCGGAACGTTCAGGTCGGCACGGATGAAGACGCGCTTGCCGCGCACGTCCAGGTCGGTCAGGCGTCGGAATCGCATGGAAGTCTCCGGTTTCAGTTCGCCTCGTGCAGGCGATGCTCGAGTTCGATCCGCTCGGTCTCGTCGAGCAGGTCGAGCGGATTCAGGCCGTCGTTCAGGAGCCAGTCGGCATAAGCGCCGTGGCGGCCGTCGGCCAGCTGCATCGCGGCGACGTGGTCGAGAGACGCGCTGTCGGCGAAGAACACCAGCTTCGCGTCGCCGGCCGCGACCGGGCACTCGCCGACCGCGATCCGCACCCATGGCCGCGCGACGTCGCGCAGGCGAAGCCCGCGCTCCCCGGCCAGGATCTCCCTCAGCAGCGCCGCGGCGTCGGCGGCGGTCAGTCGGCTGCTCATCCGCGCAGGGGCTTCACGCCGCGCGGCGGGCGCGAGCGCCCGCCTGCGACATCGTCACTTCGCGTTGACCAGCGCGACGGTCGTGTCGAGCATCCGGTTCGAGAAGCCCCACTCGTTGTCGTACCAGCTGCT
>DAORSF010000436.1:0-2344 GCA_035443405.1 Burkholderiaceae bacterium
CCGTAGTGGGCCAGCATCACCAGGCAATGGAACCACAGGTCGGCGGTCTCGGCGACGATCCGGTCAGGGGCGCCGTCCTTGGCCGCCAGGATCGTTTCGGTCGCCTCCTCGCCGATCTTCTTCAGGATGGCATCGGGCCCTTTCGCGAGCAGCTTCGCGACGTAGGAGCGCTCGGGGTCGGCGCCCTTGCGCGACTCGAGTACTGCAGCCAGCCGTTCGAGGATCGAGCCCTGTTCACCGGCCCCGCTTTCGTTTCGTCGCGTCATCGGTAGATCGACTCCGGATCCTCGAGCACCGGATCGACGACCACCCAGCGGCCGTCGTCGTAGCGGCGGAAGAAGCACGAGTGGCGCCCGGTGTGGCAGGCGATCCCGCCGTGCTGCTCCACCTTCAGCAGCACCACGTCGCCATCGCAATCGAGGCGAAGTTCGCGCACCCGCTGGACGTGCCCGGACTCCTCGCCCTTTCGCCACAACCGCCCGCGCGAGCGCGACCAGTAGACGGCGCGCCCCGACGCGGCCGTCTCGGCGAGCGCCTCGCGGTTCATCCACGCGACCATCAGGATCCGGTCGCCAGACGCTTCCTGGGCAATCGCCGGCACCAGGCCGTCGGCGTCCCACCGGACCTCGTCGAGCCAGGCGTCCCGGGCGCTGCCGGGGGTGCGGGAGTTCTCGGCGTCCATCGCTCGGTCCGGTCGGTCTCAGTCGAGACGCACGGGGATGCCGCGCTCGGCCATGTAACGCTTTGCCTCGCCGACCGTGAACTCGCCGAAATGGAAGATGCTGGCCGCCAGCACCGCGTCGGCGCGACCCTCGGTGACGCCGTCGGCCAGGTGCTGCAAGGTGCCGACGCCGCCCGACGCGATGACCGGAACGCCGACCGCCTCCGAGACGGCGCGCGTCAGCGCCAGGTCGAAGCCCTGCTTCGTGCCGTCGCGGTCCATGCTGGTGAGCAGGATCTCGCCGGCCCCGAGCGCCTCGACTTCGCGCGCCCACGCGACCGCGTCCCGGCCGGTCGGCTTGCGCCCGCCGTGCGTGAAGACTTCCCAGCGTCCCGGCGCGGCCGCCTTCGCGTCGATCGCGCAGACGATGCACTGCGCGCCATACCGCCCGCTGGCGTCGGCGACGAGCTGCGGATTCTGAAGCGCCGCAGTGTTGATCGACACCTTGTCGGCGCCGGCGTTGAGCAACCGCCGGACGTCCTCGACCGCGCGCACGCCGCCGCCGACCGTCAGCGGGATGAACACCTGCTCGGCGACCGACTCGATGACGTGCAGGATGATGTCGCGCTCGTCGCTCGACGCGGTGATGTCGAGGAAGGTGAGCTCGTCGGCGCCCTGCTCGTCGTAGCGCCTCGCGATCTCGACCGGATCGCCGGCATCGCGCAAGCCGACGAAGTTCACGCCCTTGACGACGCGGCCCGCGGTCACGTCGAGGCAGGGAATGATGCGCTTTGTGAGCATCAGCCGTTGAGCTCGTCGGCGCGCGCCTGCGCGACGCCGAAGTCGAGCTTGCCTTCGTACAGCGCCCTGCCGAGAATCGCGCCGGTGACGCCCTCCTCCTCGATCGCGCACAGCTTCTCGACGTCCTCGAGGCTGGCGAAGCCGCCGGAGGCGATCACCGGGATGCGCAGTTCGCGGGCCAGTCGCACGGTGGCCTCGACGTTCACGCCGGTGAGCATGCCGTCGCGGCCGATGTCGGTGTAGATGACTGCCTCGACGCCGTAGCCTTCGAATTTCTTCGCCAGGTCCAGCACGTCGTGTCGGGTGAGCTTGCTCCAGCCGTCGGTGGCGACCTTGCCGTCCCTCGCGTCGAGTCCGACGATGATCTGGCCCGGGAACGCACTGCAGGCGTCGTGCAGGAAGCCCGGATTCTTCACCGCGGCGGTGCCGATGATCACGTAGCTGATGCCGTCGTCGAGATAACGCTCGATCGTGTCGAGGTCGCGAATGCCGCCGCCGAGCTGCACCGGGACGTTGCCGCCTACCGCGTCGACGATCGACCTGATCGCCGCCTCGTTGCGCGGGCGCCCCGCGACCGCGCCGTTCAGGTCGACGAGGTGGATTCGACGCGCGCCCTGCTCGACCCAGTGGCGCGCGGTCGCGGCCGGATCTTCGGAGAACACGGTTTCGGCGTTCATGTCGCCCTGCTTCAGGCGCACGCAACGCCCGTCCTTCAGGTCGATGGCGGGGATGAGGAGCATCGGGATGGTGGCACTCGGTTCGGGGGGCTGGATGCGCGGCGCGGCCACGCGTGGCCTGCCAGGCCACGCGCCGGAGGCCGGCGGCGGGCTAGGGTTGCCAGTGAATGAAGTTCTCGTAGAGCTTCAGCCCGTTGGCCGCGCT
>DAORSF010000437.1:0-2335 GCA_035443405.1 Burkholderiaceae bacterium
TCGAGCACGACGACGCCAACCGCGCGCTGATGGGCTCGAACATGCAGCGCCAGGCCGTGCCCTGCCTGCGCCCGGAGAAGCCGGTCGTCGGCACGGGGATCGAGCGCACCTGCGCGGTCGACTCCGGCACCGTCGTCGCCGCGCTGCGCGGCGGAGTGGTCGACTACGTCGATGCCGAGCGCATCGTCGTGCGCGTCAACGACGCCGAGGCCGCGGCGGGTGAGGTCGGCGTCGACATCTACAACCTGATCAAGTACACGCGCAGCAACCAGAACACGAACATCAACCAGCGGCCGATCGTCAAGAAGGGCGACGTGATCGTCACGGGCGACGTGATCGCCGACGGCGCGTCGACCGACCTCGGCGAACTGGCGCTGGGCCAGAACATGCTGGTCGCGTTCATGCCCTGGAACGGCTACAACTTCGAGGACTCGATCCTGATCTCGGAGAAGGTCGTCTCCGACGATCGCTACACGTCGATCCACATCGAGGAGCTCTCGGTGCTGGCGCGCGACACCAAGCTGGGTTCCGAGGAGATCACGCGCGACATCTCGAACCTGTCGGAGTCGCAGCTCGGCCGCCTCGACGACTCGGGCATCGTCTACATCGGCGCCGAGGTGCAGGCCGGCGACACGCTGGTCGGCAAGGTCACGCCGAAGGGCGAGACCCAGCTCACGCCGGAGGAGAAGCTGCTGCGCGCGATCTTCGGCGAGAAGGCCTCCGACGTGAAGGACACCTCGCTGCGCGTGCCGTCCGGCATGAGCGGAACCGTGATCGACGTCCAGGTGTTCACCCGCGAGGGCATCCAGCGCGACAAGCGCGCGCAGTCGATCATCGACGACGAGCTCAAGCGCTACCGCCTCGACCTCAACGACCAGCTGCGCATCGTCGAGAACGACGCGTTTTCGCGGATCGAGCGACTGCTGGTCGGCAAGACGGTGAACGGCGGGCCGAAGAAGCTGGCCAAGGGCGCGACGGTCACTGCCGAGTACCTCGCGGACCTCGATCGCTACCACTGGTTCGAGGTCCGGCTGGCCGACGAGACCGCCGCCAGCCAGCTGGAGTCGCTGAAGGAGTCGATCGAGCAGAAGCGCCACCAGTTCGACCTCGCCTTCGAGGAGAAGCGCAAGAAGCTCACGCAGGGCGACGAACTTCCCCCGGGCGTGCTCAAGATGGTCAAGGTCTACCTGGCGGTGAAGCGCCGGCTGCAGCCGGGCGACAAGATGGCCGGACGCCACGGCAACAAGGGCGTCGTGTCGCGCATCGTGCCGGTCGAGGACATGCCGTACATGGCCGACGGCACCCCGGTCGACATCGTGCTCAATCCGCTCGGCGTGCCGTCGCGGATGAACGTCGGGCAGATCCTCGAGACGCACCTCGGATGGGCCGCGAAGGGCATCGGCCACCGCATCGGCGAAATGCTCAAGCGACAGGTCCAGGCGCCCGAGCTGCGCAAGCTGTTCGACCAGATCTACGCCGGCAACAGCCAGCGCGTCGAGGTCGCCCAGCTGGGCGACGCCGAAGTGATCGAGCTGGCCGAGAACCTGCGCAGCGGCGTGCCGTTCGCGACGCCGGTGTTCGACGGCGCCTCCGAGCCCGAGATCCGCAAGATGCTCGACCTCGCGTACCCGGACGACGACCCGCGCACGAAGCTGATCGGGTTCACGCCGTCGAAGACGCAGGTGACGCTGTACGACGGGCGCACCGGCGACGCGTTCGACCGGCCGGTCACCGTCGGCTACATGCACATGCTGAAGCTGCACCACCTGGTCGACGACAAGATGCACGCGCGTTCGACCGGCCCGTACTCGCTCGTCACCCAGCAGCCGCTGGGCGGCAAGGCGCAGTTCGGCGGCCAGCGCTTCGGCGAGATGGAGGTCTGGGCGCTCGAGGCCTACGGCGCCGCGTACCTGCTGCAGGAGATGCTGACCGTCAAGTCCGACGACGTGAACGGCCGCACCAAGGTGTACGAGAACCTGGTCAAGGGCGAGCACACGATCGACGCCGGCATGCCCGAGTCGTTCAACGTGCTGGTCAAGGAGATCCGCTCGCTCGGCATCGACATCGACCTCGAGCGCAACTGATTACGGCCCAGCCCCGACAAGGATTCAGGAGCAGCACATGAAAGCATTGCTCGATCTGTTCAAGCAGGTCCAGGAAGAAGAGCACTTCGACGCGATCAAGATCGGGCTCGCCTCGCCCGAGAAGATCCGTTCGTGGTCGTTCGGCGAGGTCAAGAAGCCGGAAACGATCAACTACCGCACCTTCAAGCCCGAGCGGGACGGCCTGTTCTGCGCCAAGATCTTCGGCCCGATCAAGGACTACGAGTGCCTGT
>DAORSF010000438.1:0-2332 GCA_035443405.1 Burkholderiaceae bacterium
GCGATGTCGACCTGCCCGACGCAGCTGCGAAGATCGGTCACCGGCAGGCCGGGGAAGCCGCACGGGTCGATACGGGAGAACGGTTCGAGATCCATCGCCACGTTCAACGCTACACCATGGTAGCTGCAGCCGCGGGAGATCCTGATGCCCAGCGAGGCGATCTTGGCGCCGGCGCAGCCGTCGGCCGGCTTCAGGTACACGCCCGGCGCGCCTGGTCGCCGGCCTGCCGCCACGCCGTAGCCGGCGAGCAGCGCGATCGTTGCGTCCTCGATCGACGCAACCAGGTCGCGCACCATTAACGAGCGTCGGCGCAGGTCGATGAGCAAGTAAGCGACCACTTGACCAGGGCCGTGATAGGTCACCTGTCCGCCGCGCTCGGTGCGCACGACCGGGATGTCGCCGGGCGCGCGCAGGTGCTCGGGGCGCGAAGCGTGCCCCAGCGTGAACACCGCCGGATGCTCGACCAGCCAGATCTCGTCACGGGTGTCGGGTGTGCGGTCGAGCGTAAACGCCTGCATGTCCTGCAGCGTCGGCAGGTAGGGTCGCCGCCGAAACGACCGCAACTTGGGTGCGGGCGGGGCGCCGCGATCGCCGGCGGGGCTCACAGCACGACGCTGACCAGCGGATGGGTCGACAACTCGCGGTACAGCCCCTCGAGCTGTTCGCGGGATTCGACGCGGACCACCACGGTCACGCTCAGGTAGGTGCCGTGGCTCGAAGTGCGCAGTTCCATCGTCGCCGGGTCGAAGGTCGGAACGTGCTCGCGAACGATCGCCGAAATCGACTGCGCGAAGTCGTCGACCCTGCGTCCCATGACCTTCAGCGGGAAGTCGACCGGGAACTCGAGCAGTTTTTCGAGCCGGTCGAATGCGGCGCTCAGGTCGCGCGGTTCGCTCATCGCAGTCCGTCTCCCGGTGGGATCTTCGTTCGCCGCGCCCGCGCCGCTCATGCGCCGGGTATGCGCCGTGTCTGCGCCGCTTCTGCGCGTCAGCAGGCCGTCGTGGCCTGCTGGTAGGCGGCGTGAAGCTTCGCGAACAGCGGTCCCGGTTTGCCGGTGCCGACCGGGCGCCCGTCGAGCGTCGTGATCGCGAGCACCTCCTTCGTCGCCGAGCTGAGGATCAGCTCGTCGGCAGCCTGCACCTCCTCGCGCAGGATGCGGCGCAGCTGCAGCGGGATCCCGGCGTCCGCGCACAGCTGCGCGATCAGCCCGTAGCGCACGCCTTCGAGGACGAGGTTGTCGGTCGGCGGGCCGTACAGCCTTCCGCCGCGCGCTACCCAGATGTTGCTCGCCGAGCCCTCGGTGAGGAAACCGTCGCGGAACATCACGCATTCGGCGGCTCCCGCCTCCACGGCGGCCTGCCGGGCGAGGACGTTGCCCAGCAAAGAGGTCGACTTGATGTTGCAGTGCAGCCAGCGCTCGTCGGGCAACGCGATCGCTGCCACGCCCTGTTCGAGCTGGGCGGCGGTGGGCAGCACGAGCTGGCTGGACATCGCGAACACGGTGGGACGCACGCCCTTCGGAAACGCGTGGTCGCGGCGCGCGACCCCGCGCGTGACCTGCATGTAGACGAACTGGTCGGGCCACTCGTGGCGCGCGACCAGGTCGGCCACCAGCGTCGTCCACGCTTCGTCATCGAGCGGATTGTCGATTCCGATCGCCGCCAGGCTGCGCTTGAGCCGCGCCAGGTGCTGCGGCCAGCGGAACGGGCGCCGAGCGTACACGGGGACGACCTCGTAGATCCCGTCGCCGAAGATGAAGCCGCGGTCGAGGACCGGAATGCGCGCTTGCTCGAGCGGGACGAAGTCGCCGTTCAGGTAGACCGTCTGTGTCATCCGTCTCTCCGCCGTGTCACTTCGCGAGCATCAGCCGAAGGCCGTCCCAGGTGCGGCCGAACCACCCCGCCGGCTCGACGGCGCCGAGGGCGACCAGCGGCCGCTCCAGCAACAGCTTGTCGTCGACCCTGACGCGCAGCGTGCCGATGCGCTGGCCCTGCGCGATCGGCGCGACCAGCGGCTGGACGCGCTCGATCTCGGCCTTGACCTTGTCGGACTGGCCGCGCGGCACGGTCACGACCAGTTCGCGGTCGAAGCCGCCAGCGACCGTGGCCGCCTTGCCCTTCCAGACCTCGTACTGGCCGGCCGGCTGGTCTTTCGCGTAGACGCGCACCGCGTCGAAATTCTGGAAACCGTAATTGAGCAGCTTCTGCGACTCGATCGCGCGCGCCGCCTCCGAACCGGTGCCGATCACGACCGAGATCAGGCGCCGTTCACCGTCGAGTCCCGGCTGCTTGCGGTGCGCGGAAGCGATCAGGCAATAGCCGGCCGCTTCGGT
>DAORSF010000439.1:0-2315 GCA_035443405.1 Burkholderiaceae bacterium
TCGGGCTTGCCGACGCGCCGGCGCGGCAGCATCTGGATCAGCTTCTGGCCCGCCTCGGTCTGCCAGTGATGCGTGTTGATCTCGGTCTCGATGTAGCCGGGGCAGATCGCGTTGACGTTGATGTTGTAGCGCCCCCACTCGAGCGCCATGGCCTTCGTCATCTGCACGACCGCCGCCTTGCTCATGCAGTAGACGCCGATCTGCGCGAGCACGCGCAGGCCCGCCATCGACGCGATGTTGACGATCCGCGCCTGCCGCGCCGGATCGGCCTTGGCGCGCGCGATCATCCGGCGCCCGACCTCCTGCGCCACGAAGAACGACCCGCGGGTATTGGTGCCGAACACGAAGTCGTAGTCCTCGGGCATCACGTCGACCAGACGCTGTGTCGTGCTCACGCCCGAGTTGTTGACCAGGATGTCGATCGGCCCGGCCTCGGACTCCGCCTGGGCGACCGCGGCCTGGATGCTGCCGACGTCGGTGACGTCGAGCCCCACCACGTGCGCGTCGCCGCCGGCGGCCTCGATCTCCGCGCGCAGTTCCTTCAACCGCTCCACGCGCCGCGAAGCGAGCACGACTTGCGCGCCGTTGTCGGCCAGCACGCGCGCGAAGCGCGCACCCAGGCCGCTCGATGCGCCGGTGACGAATGCGGTCTTGCCGTCGAGGTCGAAGCGGGTAGGCACGATGGAGTCTCCTGCGCGGGGGCGCGTCGTCGGGTCGGGGGCGCCCCGATGTTAGCCGAAGCCGACCGCCGCTCGCCGCTCGGGCGACGGCGCGTCCGGGTCGACGGCGTTGCCGCGTTTGCGCGCCCTCGCCCGTTTCGGGACAATCGTAGCCGCCACCCGCTTCGTCCCAGCCACCCGGAGACCCCATTTCATGGACATTGAGCGCGACTCGATGGAGTTCGACGTCGTGATCGTCGGCGGCGGCCCCGCCGGCCTCGCGGCCGCAATCCGTCTGAAGCAGCTCGCCACCGACCGCGGCACCGAGATCGCCGTGTGCGTCATCGACAAGGGGTCCGAGATCGGCGCACACATCCTGTCGGGCGCGGTGATGGACCCGCGAGCCCTCGGCGAACTGATTCCCGACTGGCGCGAGCGCGGTGCGCCGCTGGACACCGCGGTCACCGAAGACCGCTTCCTGTTCCTGTCCGAAACCGGCGCCCGGCAGGTGCCGAACTGGATGCTGCCCGAGTGCTTCACGAACCACGGCAACTACGTGGTCCGGCTCGGCGACGTCGTGCGCTGGCTCGGCCAGCAGGCCGAAGCGTTGGGCGTCGAGATCTACCCCGGCTTCGCGGCGGCCGAAGTGCTCTACCGCGACGACGGATCGGTCCGCGGCGTGGCCACCGGCAACCTGGGGGTCGGACGCGACGGCGAGCCGACCGCCAGCTTCCAGCCCGGCATGGAGCTGCACGCGAAGTACACGTTCTTCGCCGAGGGCGCGCGCGGCCACCTGGGCAGGGAGCTGATCGCGAAGTACGCGCTCGACGCCGGCCGCGACCCGCAGAGCTACGGCATCGGCCTGAAGGAGCTGTGGGAGATCGAGCCGTCGAAGTCGAAGCCCGGCCTGGTGGTGCACACCGCGGGCTGGCCGCTCGACAACGCCACCTACGGCGGCTCGTTCCTGTACCACCTCGGCGACAACAAGGTCGCGGTCGGTTACGTCGTCGGGCTGAACTACCGCAACCCGTACCTGTCGCCCTACGAGGAGTTCCAGCGCTACAAGACGCATCCCGCGATCCGCGCCTGCCTCGAAGGCGGCAAGCGGCTCGCCTACGGCGCGCGCGCGATCACCGCGGGCGGGCTGAACGCGCTGCCGAAGTTCACGTTCCCCGGCGGCTGCCTGATCGGTTGCGAAGCCGGCTTCCTGAACGCGTCGCGGATCAAGGGCAGCCACGCGGCGATCAAGACCGGCATGCTGGCCGCGGAGGCGGCGTTCGAGGCGCTCGGCGCCGGGCGCACGGGCGACGAGCTGACCGGCTATGCCGACGCGTTCCGCGGATCGTGGCTGTACGACGAACTCTACCGCGCGCGCAACTTCAAGCCGGCGATGGGCAAGGGCCTGTGGCTCGGCACGCTGCTGGTCGGCATCGACCAGGTGCTGTTCCGCGGCAAGGCGCCTTTCACGTTGCACACGACGAAGCCCGATCACGCGTACCTGCTGCCGGCCGCCGAGTGCCAGCCGATCGCGTATCCGAAGCCCGACGGCAAGCTCAGTTTCGACCGCCTGTCGTCGGTGTTCATCTCGAACACGAACCACGAAGAGAACCAGCCGGTCCACCTGACGCTGAAGGACGCGTCGGTGCCGGTGGCGAC
>DAORSF010000440.1:0-2308 GCA_035443405.1 Burkholderiaceae bacterium
GCCGTCTATGCGCACTACCAGACCGTTTTCGGCCGCGAGCCCGGGGTCGCGCTGCTGGTGCTCTTCCTCGGCCTGAAGCTGATGGAGATGCGGGCGCGTCGCGACCTGTTCGTCGTGATCTACCTCTGCTTCTTCCTTCTGCTCGCCGCGTTCTTCCACTCGCAGTCGATGACGACTGCCGCCATCGTCGGACTGGCTTTGTACGGGTTGCTGGCCGCAATGCTGACGATGCAGTTCCGCCATCACGAAACGCCGATCGGGCGACGCCTGCGCAGCGTCGGCATGATGGTCGCGCAGGCCCTGCCGATCGCGGCGGCAATCTTCCTCCTGTTTCCCCGTTTCGGAGGTCCGCTCTGGGGACTGCCGTCCGATGCGCATCGCGCCCGCACCGGACTGTCCGACGCGATGACGCCGGGCAACATCGCACAGCTCTCCGAATCCGACGACATCGCCTTCCGGGTGCTGTTCGACGGAGCGATTCCACCTACGGCGCAGCTGTACTGGCGCGGACCGGTGTTCGGGAGCTTCGACGGCAAGGCCTGGCGCGCCGGCCGGGACCTGCCGTCGCGCGCCCCGCGCGTGGAGTTTGCCGATGACGGCGCGACGATCCGCTACACGGTCACGCAGGAGCCGACCGGCCGGAACTGGCTGTTCGCGCTCGACCTGCCGATGCGCGCGCAGTCGGACTCGATCGAGGCCTCGCTGCGGCCGGACCTGCAACTCGTGGCACGCGGCGCGATCAACCAGCGCGTGCGCCTGGCGCTGGTCTCGAACACGGACTTTCGCGCGGATCCGGACGCGAACGCAACGTCGCTGCAGGAATGGCTCGCGCTGCCGGCGGGCTACAACCCGCGCGCCGTCGGACTGGCCTCGCGCTGGCGCAGCGAGGCGGGCGACGGGCCGGGGGCAGACGAGCGACTGGTCGGTCGCGCGCTGGCGATGTTCCGCGGCGAACCGTTCCGCTACACCCTCCAGCCGCCGCTTCTGGGCCGCGACAGCGTCGACGACTTCCTGTTCGGCACCCGTGCCGGCTTCTGCGAACACTATGCCAGCGCTTTCGCGGTGCTGATGCGCGCCGCCGGCATCCCGGCCCGCATCGTCACCGGCTACCAGGGCGGCGAGCGCAACCCGGTCGACGGCTACTGGCAGGTCCGGCAGGCCGACGCGCACGCGTGGTCCGAGGTCTGGCTCGCGGGCCGCGGCTGGACTCGCGTCGACCCGACCGCCGCCGTCGCGCCGCAGCGCATCGAGCGCGGCGTGCGCCTCACGCCGACCGGCTCGGCGAGCGACGCCGCCGAGCGCGCACGGTCGATGGCGCAGCGGCTGTGGTTCAACCTCGACGCGATCGGCAACGCCTGGAACCAGTGGATCCTGTCCTACGACCGCAGCAGGCAGGAGAGCCTGCTGAGCCGCTTCGGCATATCGGCCGGCGACTGGCGCCAGCTCGCCGCGGTGCTGGCCGCCGTTCTCGCCGCGCTGATCGGCGTCGCCGCGCTTCTCACGCTGCGTCCGCACCTGCCGCGCGACCCGGTCGTGCAGGCCTACGAGTCGTTCTGCGCCAGGCTGGCGGCGATCGGGCTCGCGCGCAGCCGGCACGAGACCGCGTCGCGCTACCTCGCGCGAATTTCGCGCACGCTCGACGAACACCAGCTCGTCGAAGCGCGGCGCATCGTCGCCGCCTACGAACGGCTGCGCTACGCGGACACGGCGCCCGACCGGGCCGCCGTGCGACACTTGCGCAAGTCCGTGCAAGCATTCAAGCCGTGAAGCCGCCTGCGTCCTTCCCCGCCCCTCATCTCCACCGTCCTCTCGCTCGTAGTTGCGCGGCGCTGCTTGCCGCGCTGGTCGTCGCCGTTGCGGCCGCCCCCGGCACTGCCGACGCGCAGCGGCGCGCGAAGCGGCCGCCGGAGGCGACGGCCACCGCGCCGTCCATCAACTACGCTACCCGGCCCGAGGTCAGCGCGTTCGTCGCCGAGATGGTCGAGCAGCACGGCTTCATCGAGGCCGAGCTGCTCGAAATGTTCGAGCAGGTGCGCCGCAACGACGACGCAGTGCGGCTGATGTCGCCCGCACCGTCCGGCTTCAAGCGATCCTGGCAGTCTTATCGGTCGCGCTTCCTCGACGGGCTGCGGATCCGGGAGGGGCTTCGCTTCTGGCGAGAACACGAGCCGTGGCTCGAACTCGCGGCGCAGCGGTTCGGCGTCCCACCCGAGATCGTGGTCGCGATCATCGGCGTCGAGACGATCTACGGGCGCAACACCGGCGACTTCCGCGTGCTCGACGTGCTGACGACGCTGGCCTTCGACTA
>DAORSF010000441.1:0-2307 GCA_035443405.1 Burkholderiaceae bacterium
TGCGCGCGCAGGGATTCATCAGCCAGGCGGCGCTCGACGTCGCCGAGGCGCAGTTCCGGGCCGCGCAAGCCGGCCAGCAGGGGGCACAGGCAGGGCGCAGCCAGGCGGCGCTGGCGCGCAGCTTCACCAGCGTCGCGGCGCCCTACGACGGACTGGTGCTCGCGACCCACGTCGAGGCCGGCGACCTGGCCGCGCCGGGGCGGGCGATCGTCACCGTCTACGCGCCGCAGCCGATGCGCGCGGTGGCCTACGTGCCGGCGTCGCAGCAGGCGATCGCGCGCAAGGTGCAGCGAGTCCAGGTGCGCATGCCGTCGGGCGAATGGGTATCGCCATCGTCGAGCGTCGCGCTGCCGGGCGCGGACGCGGTCACGCAGACCGTCGAGTTCAGGCTCGAGATGCCTGCGGCCGCGGTAGGCGCCGCCATCCCGGGGCAGAGCGTGCGGGTGCGCTTCGCCGGCGGTTCCGCCGAGCGGCTGACGGTACCCGCGGCCGCAGTGCTGCGGCGAGGTGAACTGACGGGCGTTTATGTCGCGCGAGACGATGGTTTCGTGCTGCAGGCGGTACGCGTCGGCGCCGACCACGGCGAGGCGGGCATCGAAGTGCTCGCGGGGCTCAGGGCCGGCGAGCGGGTCGCGCTCGACCCGATCCGGGCCGGGCTGAGCGGCGCGAAACCGGCGCCGGCCGGGGTCGCACGCTGACGCGCGAAGGCCCAGCCGATGAAACCGACCGACTCCCCGCGCGCTTCCGGAGCCGACGACGCACCGCTCGGCGTCTCCGGGCGCATCGCGCGCGCGTTCCAGGCCAACGCGATCACGCCGCTGCTGGCGCTGGTGGCATTGCTGCTGGGCATCTTCGCCGTGCTGGTCACGCCGCGCGAAGAAGAGCCGCAGATCAACGTCACGATGGCCAACGTGCTGATCCCGTTCCCCGGAGCGTCCAGCGCCGACGTGCAGAACATGGTGGCGCGGCCCGCCGAGCAGGCGCTGTCGCAGATCGCCGGGATCGAGCACACGTATTCGATCGCTCGCCCGGGGCTGGCGGTGCTCACCGTGCAGTTCCAGGTCGGGGTGCCGCGCACCGAGGCGCTGGTGCGGGTCTACGACGTGCTCAACGCCAACCAGGACTGGCTGCCCGCCGGCCTCGGCGTGCTCACGCCGATCGTCAGGCCCAAGGGCATCGACGACGTGCCGGTGCTCGCCGTGACCCTCTGGAGCCGCGACGCGGCGTCGGCGCACGAACTCGAGCGGATCGCGCATTCGGTCGAAGTCGAATTGAAGAGCGTGCCGGGCACGCGCGAAGTGCAGACGATCGGCGGGCCGGGGCGCGTCGTGAACGTCGCGCTCGAACCGACCCGCCTGCGCGAGCGCGGGATCGACCTCGCGAGCCTGCGCCAGATGCTGGCGGCGGCCAACCTCGGCATGCCGGCGGGGAGTGTCGTCGACCCGGCCGCCGGCGGCATGGTCAGCGTGCAGATCGGCGAGTTCCTGCGCTCGGCCGACGACGTCGCGGCGCTGGTCGTCGGCGTGCACAACGGGCGCCCGGTCTACCTGCGCGAAGTCGCGCGTGTCGAAGCGGCCGCCGCGCAGCCGCAGCGCTACGTATGGTTCGCGCCGGGCGCCGGCGCGCGCGCGGAGAAGCCGGCCACCGGCGACGCCGCCGCCGCCGAGTCCGGCGAGGTCTATCCGGCGGTCACGCTGAGCCTCACCAAGAAACCCGGCGAGAACGCGGTCGACGTCGCGCGCGCTGCGCGCGCCCGGCTCGACGGCCTGCGCAACACGCTGCTGCCGCGGGACGTCGAGGTCACGGTCACGCGCGACTACGGCCAGACCGCGGCCGAGAAGGCCAACAAGCTGATCCAGAAGCTCGCGTTCGCGACCGGCTCGGTGATCCTGCTGGTCGGGCTCGCGCTCGGGCGCCGCGAGGCGGTGATCGTCGGCGCGGCCGTGATGCTGACGCTGACCGCGACGCTGTTCGCGTCGTGGGCCTGGGGCTTCACGCTGAACCGCGTCTCGCTGTTCGCACTGATCTTCTCGATCGGCATCCTGGTCGACGACGCGATCGTCGTGGTCGAGAACATCCATCGCCACCAGCAGCTCACGCCCGACGCGCGGCTGGCCGACATCATCCCGCGCGCCGTCGACGAAGTCGGCGGACCGACGATCCTCGCGACGCTGACGGTGATCGCGGCGCTGTTGCCGATGGCCTTCGTGACCGGGCTGATGGGCCCGTACATGAGCCCGATCCCGATCAATTCGAGCATGGGCATGGCGCTGTCGCTGGCGATCGCGTTCACCGTGACGCCGTGGC
>DAORSF010000442.1:0-2305 GCA_035443405.1 Burkholderiaceae bacterium
TCATCGACAGCGCGTGCACCTCCTCGCGCATCCGGTCGCCGAGCGCCGCGTAGACGAGCTGGTGGCGCTGGACGAGGCGCTTGCCCTCGAACAGCTTCGACACGATCAGTGCCTCGAAGTGTCGTCCGTCGCCGCTGACCTCGAGATGCTCGCAGTCGAGACCGTCGGCGATGAACTTGCGGAGATTCTCGGGATTGACCATGGCGAAATCCGGGCGGATCGGTGTCGGGTGGATGGCGGATCGTGGGCCGGCGCGGGCAGCCTCAGTGACGCAACCGGTAGCCGGTGGCCAGCAGGCGCAGCGCGATCGCCGACACCAGTGCGAGCGTCGCGGCGATCACCGCGAGGCTCGTCGCGGGCGACACGTCGGATGCACCGAAGAAGCCGTAGCGAAACCCGTCGACCATGTAGAAGAACGGGTTCAGGTGCGACAACGTCTGCCAGAAACCGGGCAGGGACTTCACCGAATAGAACACGCCGGACAGGAACGTGAGCGGCATGATGATGAAGTTCTGGAAGGCCGCGATCTGGTCGAACTTTTCGGCCCAGATCCCTGCGATCACGCCCATTGTACCGAGAATCGCGCTGCCCATCAGCGCGAAGACCAGGATCCAGGCGGGCGCCGCGAACGACAGGTCCGCGAACCACGCGGTCACGACGAACACGCCGGCCCCGACCGCCATGCCGCGCAGCATCGACGCGAGAACGTAGGCGGCGAAGATCTCGCGGTGCGACAGCGGCGACAGCAGCACGAACACGAGGTTGCCGGTGATCTTGCTCTGGATCAGCGACGACGAACTGTTGGCGAACGCGTTCTGCAGCACCGACATCATCACCAGCCCCGGCAGCAGGAAAGACGTGTAGCGGACGCCGTCGAACACCTGCACCCGGTCCTCGAGCACGTGCGAGAAGATCAGCAGGTAGAGCATTGCGGTCAGCACCGGCGCAGCGACGGTCTGGACGCCGACCTTCACGAAGCGCAGCACTTCCTTGTGCAGCAGCGTCGCGAACCCCTGCGTCGAGAATCCCGGGGCGGCGGGTTCGCGAGCCGCGCCCATTCAACGCGTCTCCTTCATGACCTGGACGAAGACGTCCTCCAGGTCGGTGTGCAACAACTCCATCTCCTCGATCCGGCAACCCGCCTCGCGCACCGCCGCGAGCATCCCTTCGATGCCCGCGTAGTCGTCGACGCGCAGGCTGACCCGCTCGCCGTCGGCCGCGACGTCGCGACCAGCGTCCTTCGCGACGGGATCCTCGACGCGCAGCGGCTCGAGCGCGCGCGGCAGCGGCGCGCCGACCAGGCGCAGCTGAAGCCGCCCGCCGGCGAAGCGGTGAAGCAGCGACCGCGTCCGGTCGAGTGCCACCACCGTGCCCTGCTTAAGCATCGCGATGCGATCGCAGAGCTCCTGCGCCTCCTCGAGGTAGTGCGTCGTCAGGACGATCGTGTGGCCTTCGCGGTTCAGGCGGCGGATGAAGTGCCACAGCCCCTGCCGCAACTCGACGTCGACGCCGGCGGTGGGTTCGTCGAGGACGATGACCGGCGGCCGATGGACCAGTGCCTGAGCCACCAGCACGCGCCGCTTCATCCCGCCGGACAGCGCGCGCATGTTGCTCTCCGCCTTCGACGCAAGGTCGAGGTTTGCCAGGATCTCGTCGATCCAGTCGTCGTTGCGGCGGATGCCGTAATACCCCGACGTGATGCGCAACGTCTCCCGCACCGTGAAGAACGGGTCGAACACGAGCTCCTGGGGCACGACGCCGAGCGCGCGGCGCGCGGCCCGGAACTCGCTCACCACGTCGTGGCCCATGACGGTCACGTCGCCCGAGCTGGCCCGGGTCAGGCCCGCGACGATGGAGATCAACGTGGTCTTGCCGGCGCCATTCGGGCCGAGCAGGCCGAAGAACTCACCTTGTTCGATCGACAGCGAAACGCCTCGAAGCGCCTCGAAGCTGCCGTAGCGCTTGGCCACGCATCGGACGTCGATCGCCGCGTTCATGCGGCGGAGCGGACGGCTTCGGCGCCCGGCTCCGCGCCCTCCCCGAACAGCAGCGCATCGACTCCGTAGAGCCCGGCGAGCTTGCGGAGATTGGGCGAGGCACCCGTGAACAGGCAACTGCGCCCGGCAGCCGACGCGCGCCGCGCCAGCTCCAGCATGATCCCGATCAGCGACGAGTCGAAGTGCCGGCAGGCCGACAGGTCGAACCGCACGAACGCGGCGTCGAGGCGGGACAGCGACTGCTCGAGCACCTCGCGCGCATTGGCGACGGTCACCTCGGCCGGCAGGCCGACGGCAACCGGCGCGGA
>DAORSF010000443.1:0-2290 GCA_035443405.1 Burkholderiaceae bacterium
CTCGACGGCGTGGCGTTCTGCACGAACAGCCAGCGGCCATCCGACGAGACGGTGATCAGCCCCTTGTAGTTCAGCGCCTGCGCGCGCCGGTCGGGGAGGGTGATTTCCCCCTTGTGGGCGAGCGTCGCGCTGTCCCACACGTCGACGACCTGCGTGCGGGTGCCGCGCGACAGGCGCGAGTAGTAGGTGGTGGAGACATAGATCTCCTTGCGGTCGGGCGACAGGACGGACTGTCCCGCGTAACCGCTCGGAACCACTCCGACGTAACGGCCTGCGTCGACGTCGACCACGTGCAGTCGCCCGTCGACCATGTGATTGATCGCGATGTCGGAGACGTAGACCCGGTGCGGGCCGGCCGCCGGCGGGACCACGACGGATTGTTTCTCCGGCAACGAACTAGCCATGGACTCCGGCAGGCAGACAGCCAGGGCCAGTCCGATCAGGTGCCGCGCAGCGATGCGATTCGCCAATTCCCGCCTCCTCTCGTGGTTCCGGTCTCTGCCGGAATACAGCGAGGATTCTAGGTTTGGCGGGGTGCCGGGCGTTAGCCCAAAACGGCAATCCAGGATGCACCTTATTGGTGCGAACCAGCTCCGATGATTGGTTGCATGCGCAACAAATCGTCGTCCGGATCATTGCCATCGCCCCGTGCTTCGTGTCTACTCGTGCCTCTGCGCGCGGGCACGGGGCGCGGGCGATTCGCATGCGTGCCGACGACAAGAACGAAAGGTGGAGACCGAGGATCATGCGGATCGACCGCGATTCGGTGGGTGGGGAGGCGGGGCCCCCGGGTTACACGTTCGCACGGCAGCTGTCGCGCGACGCAGACGAGCATGCTGCGCGCCTGAGCGCGTGGGACCAGGTCTACGAGCAGCTGACGCCGGGGCCGTTCGAGGGCAGGCTGGTCGAGGCGCTGTTCGGCGGCATCCAGCTGTTTCGCGAGGCCACCAACCAGGTCGTCCACGAGCTCGGCACCGGGCGGGCCGACGCCTACATGTTCGGCGTGCCGGTCACCAGCGCGGGCGAGGGTTACCACGGCGGCAGGCCGATTCGCAGCGACTCGGTGATCGTGTTGCGTGGCGGCCAGGAGCTCGATTTCCGTGCCCCGCCGCAACTCGACCTCATCGCGGTGTCGATGCCCGTCGACGAGTTGAGCCAGTATGCGCGCGAGATCGAACGGCGCGACATCGAGTGCGAGTTGCGCGACGTCGTCGTCGCCTCGCCTGCGCCGGAGCGGGCGCAGCGTTTCCGCAGCCTGCTGCTGATGGCGCTGGATTCGATCTCGCACAACCCGGAGAAGCTGCGGCACGCGGCGATGCGCAAGGCGCTGGGGCAGGCGCTCTTCGGCGCGGTGCTCGACGTGCTCGGACCCGGCGGCGAGCGGCCTGCTCGCGACGGGCCGACCCGCAGCCACGCGATCGTCAGCCGCGCACAGGAGTACATGCGCGTCCACGTCGAGGATGCGCTGACCGTCGAGGACCTGTGCCGCGAACTGGGCGTCAGCCGCCGCACGCTGCAGTACAGCTTCCGCGAGGTCCTGCGGGTCAACCCGGTGAGTTACCTCAGGGCGCTGCGGCTCAACGGCGTGCGCAGGGCACTGAAGTCGGCCGACCAGCGCTGCGGGTCGGTGCAGGACATCGCCGCGCGCTGGGGGTTCTGGCACCTGAGCCACTTCGCCTGCGACTATCGACGCATGTTCGGCGAGTTGCCGTCCGAGACGCTGAGCCGGTCCGCCTACGCGTGAAGCGCGTCTGCGCGGGTCGCGCGTCGGGATTTGCGTCGGCGCCTCAGGACCCGGTCTCCTCCACCAGCGCCAGCACGCGCAACGGACTGCCGCTGCCCTTGCGGATCTTCAGCGGTGCGCAGATCAGCAGCGCGCCGACCGGCGGCAGCTGGTCCAGCCGGGTCAGGCATTGCAGTCCGTAGCGACCCGCGCCGTGCATGAAGTAGTGGCACGGATACGGCGGCTGCAGGTGATCGCCCTGGCCTGCGTCGGTGCCGATCGCTTCGGAGCCGAAGCCGAGCACCCGGCGCTGCTCGACGAGGAAGCGCACGGCCTCGGCGCTCGGCCCGGGCGTGTGCTGGCCGGTCTCGTCGAAGTTCTGGTACGCCTGCGGATCGCTGCGCCGCGACCAGTCCGTGCGCATCAGCACCCATGCCCCGTCGGGAATTCGACCGTGCGCGGCCTCGAAGGCCTCGATGTCGGCCACCGTGAGCAGGTAGTCGGGGTCGGCCGCGGCCTGCGCGGAACAGTCGATGACGCAGGCCGGTGCGACGAAGTGGCGCACCG
>DAORSF010000444.1:0-2274 GCA_035443405.1 Burkholderiaceae bacterium
TGCCCGACGACATCCTGCAGTTCGTCAACTACCCGACGCGTTTCGACTGCCGCGAGACGCTCGCTGCACTCGCGGGCAGCGGCATCGAGTGCCCGCGCCTTGACGACTATGCGTGGGTGCTGTGGGACTACTGGGAGCGTCACCTCGATCCGGACCTCTTCATAGACCGCACGCTGAGCGGACAGGTCGCCGGCAAGGTGGTGCTGATCACCGGCGGTTCGTCGGGAATCGGGCTGGCCAGCGCACGCAAGATTGCCGCAGCCGGCGCCACGACGATTGTCTGCGGGCGTGACGAGGAGAAGCTCGCAGAGGCGCGGCGCGTCGTCGAGGCCGACGGCCACGAGCTGGTGACGTACTCGGTCGACCTGTCGAGCACCGAAGACTGCGACCGCATGACGCGCTGGCTGGTCGAGGAGTTCGGCGGCGTCGACGTGCTGGTCAACAACGCGGGCCGCTCGATCCGACGCGGCATCGAATCGAGCTTCGAGCGCTTCCACGACGTCGAGCGCACGATGCAGCTGAACTACTTCGGCGCGGTGAGAGTGACGATGGGCCTGCTGCCGAAGATGATCGAACGCCGGCGCGGGCACATCGTCAACATCAGTTCGATCGGCGTGCTGACCAACGCGCCGAGGTTCTCGGCCTACGTCGCGTCGAAGTCGGCGCTCGACGCCTGGACGCGCTGTGCCGCCAGCGAGTTCGCCGACCTCGGCGTCACGTTCACGACGATCAACATGCCGCTGGTGCGCACGCCGATGATCGCGCCGACCCGGCTGTACCAGAACGTGCCGACGCTGTCGCCCGACGAGGCGGCGGACCTGGTGAGCCAGGCGATCGTCTACAAGCCGGTGCGCATCGCCACGCGGCTGGGCGTCACCGGCGAGGTGCTGCACGCGCTGATGCCGAGGATCATGCAGATCGTCATGAACACGACGTTCCGCATGTTCCCGGACTCGGAGGCCGCCAAGGGCGCGAAGGACGCCAAGGACCCCGGCAGCCAGCCGCCGCGATTGAGCGCCGACCAGGTCGCGTTCCAGCAATTGATGCGCGGCATCCACTTCTGAAGTCGGGCGGGCCGCTCGGTTGGCTGGCTCAGGTGCGTCGCTCAGCTGCGTCGCTCAGGTGCGTCGCTCAGCTGCCTCGCACCGGTTCCTGGGGGCGGGCCGCGTCGTCGATCGCGCGCGCGACGTGCGACCAGACCGCTCGGTCGTACGCGAGTTCGACGTGGCCGCGCCCGGCGAGCTCTATGGTGCGCACGCCGTCGAGCGTCTGGATCGACTGCGGGGCGACCATGTTGTCGTGGTGCGAGAGAACGACGGTGAACGGCGTCACCCGCGCCGTCGCGGCTTCGCGCGTGGCCAGCGCGCGCAGCCAGTCGCAGTCGGGCCGCATCTGCGCGACGTTGCGGCCGGTGCCGAAGCGCGCCATCCACGTGCCGCGATGCGGCGTGCCGAGGGTGATCGCCGCAGCGACCGCCTCGTGCCCGCCTGCGGCCAGGTAGGCGCGCACGACGAGCCCCCCCATGCTGTGCGCGACCAGCGCGACCCGCGGCGCGCCGGTGCGCGCGCGCAGCCGATCGACGCCGGCAGCGACGATCGGCACGTAGTCGTCGATCGACGCGAACATCGGCTCGAGGTTGACGGAATCGACCGCGTGGCCGCGCGCCGCCAGCCAGCGCGCGAACGGCCGCCAGATGCCGCGATTGCAGAAGTAACCGTGCACGAGCAGCACCGGCAGGCGTTCGCGATCGTTGCCGCTGGGCAGCGGCTGCGCGCCATAGCGGATCTGCGCATAGAGGAACGTGCGCAGCGACGCGACGATCTCGCCGGCCCACGCCCGCAGCCACGCCGTCGTGCCGAACGCGAGATCGGGGCGGCTTCGCCGGCGCAGCCAGGCCGTGATCGCGAACTGCTTTCCGAGGATCGCCGCATTCACCAGCACCGGCACGCAGGCGGCGGCCAGCAAGGCGATCGCCGGGTGCCAGCCGCGCGCCGCGTGGAGCCACGCGGCCAGCGACACGACCGCGATGGCAATCAGCGCGAACAGGGTGCCCAGTGCGAGCCGGACCATCGCTTCAGGCTGCGGCAACGGCCAACCCGGGAGCCGGGCGGCCGGTCAGCCGGTTGGCCAGGCCGCTGGCCAGTCGCGCCGTGATGCCGTATATCGAGAGCTGCGGATTGGCGCCGATCGAAGTCGGGAAGATCGAGCCGTCGTGCACCGACAGGTTGGCGAGCTGCCAGTGCACGCCGTCTGGCCCGACGACGCCGCGCTGCG
>DAORSF010000445.1:0-2244 GCA_035443405.1 Burkholderiaceae bacterium
TCGCCCGCTACGACTACGAGTACTACGTGCTCGACGCGCCGAGCGTGCCCGACGCGGAGTACGACCGGTTGTTCCGCGAGTTGCAGGCGATCGAGCACGCGCATCCCGACCTGGCGGTCCCGGGCTCGCCAACGCAGCGCGTCGGCGGCGCGGTGTCGGGTGCATTCGCGACGGTCCGGCATGCCGTGCCGATGCTCTCGCTGAACAACGCATTCGACGACGACGAGATACTGGCCTTCGATCGTCGCGTGCGCGAGAAGCTCGCCGAAGAGGGGCTTGCGGCCGCGCTGCTCCGGTACAGCGCAGAGTTGAAGTACGACGGCGTGGCGGTGAGCCTGCGCTACGAGGGTGGCCTGCTGCTCCAGGGCGCGACCCGCGGCGACGGAACCAGCGGCGAGGACGTGACCGCGAACATCCGGACGGTGCGGGCGATCCCGCTGCGCCTGATCGGCGTGGCGCCGCCCGTTCTCGAAGTGCGCGGCGAGGTGCTGATGTTCCGCCGCGATTTCGAACGCCTGAACGAGCGCCAGCGCGAGGCGGGCGAACGCGAGTTCGTCAACCCCCGCAACGCCGCCGCCGGCAGCCTGCGCCAGCTCGATCCGGCGGTCACTGCGGCCCGGCCGCTTCGTTTCTTCGCGTACGGCGTGGGCGAAGTCGCGGGCACCGAGTTGCCGGCGACGCACTCCGAACTGCTCGACTGGCTGGCGCGCGCCGGCTTGCCGGTTGGCGCCGAGCGCTCGGTCGCCGACGGCCCGCAGGGTCTGCTCGATTTCTACCGGCGCACGCAGTCAAGGCGGCCGGTCCTGCCGTACGACATCGACGGCGTCGTCTACAAGGTCGACCGCCGCGACTGGCACGACGCGATCGGCTTCGTGGCCCGCGCACCGCGCTTTGCGATCGCACACAAGTTCCCGGCCGAGGAGGCGCTGACCGAGCTGCTCGACATCGAGGTGCAGGTCGGTCGCACCGGCAAGCTGACGCCGGTCGCACGCCTGAAACCGGTCTTCGTCGGTGGCGTCACCGTGACGAACGCCACGCTGCACAACGAGGACGAGATCGCGCGCAAGGACCTGCTGATCGGGGACACGGTGGTGGTCAGGCGCGCGGGCGACGTGATCCCGGAGGTGGTGCGGGCGCTGACCGAGCGTCGCAACGAGCCGCCGCCGCGGCGCGCCTTCGCGATGCCGCGCGCCTGCCCGGTGTGCGGCTCGGCCGTCGCGCGAGAGGAGGGCGAGGCCGACTGGCGCTGCGTCGGCGGGCTGTACTGCGCCGCGCAGCGCAAGCAGGCGCTGCTGCACTTCGCGCAGCGTCGTGCGATGGACATCGAGGGACTGGGCGAGAAGCTGGTCGACCAGCTCGTGGACCAGGGCCTCGTTCGAACGCCGGCCGACCTGTACCGGCTCGACGCGCCGGCGCTGGCGGTGCTCGAGCGGATGGGCGAGAAGTCCGCGGCGAACCTGGTGGCCGCGATCGCCCGGTCGCGGCGCACCAGCTTCGCGCGCTTCCTGTTCGCCCTCGGGATCCGGCACGTCGGCGAGGAGGTGGCCAGGCTGCTCGCCGCGCGCTATCCCGATCCCGATGCGCTGATGCGCGAGGACTGGACCGCGCTCGCCGAGGCCAAGGCCGCCGTGCAGAGGGATAACGCGCGGCGTCGTGCCCGCGGCGAGGCGCTCGAGCCGGTGCCGCTCGAGGGCGTCGGGCCCGAGATCGTGGCGAGCCTGCAGCGCTTCTTCGCGGAGCCGCACAACCGGGAAGTCATCGCGGCGCTGCGCGCGTCCGGCATCGAGTGGATCCGCGAGGACCTTGCGGTCGGCGCATCGCTTGCCGGGCGCACCTTCGTGGTCACCGGCACGCTGCCGACGCTGTCGCGCGAGCAGGCCCAGGCGCTCATCCGCCGGCACGGTGGAACGGTGGCTTCGTCGGTGTCGCGAAAGACCGATTTCGTGGTCGCGGGCGAGGCCGCTGGCAGCAAGCTCGAGCGGGCGGGCGAGCTCGGCATCGAGGTGATCGACGAGGCGGGCCTGCTGCGGATGGCAGGGGCCTGAGGTGGCAACCTGAGGTGGCAACCTGAGGTGGCAACCTGACGTAGCAACCCGAGGTAGTAGCCTGAGGCGGAAACCCGAAGCGGCAATCCTGGGCGGCGGCCCGCCGAATTGCAGGCGGCGCGCGGGTCGCGTCCCGGTGCCTGGAACGGAGAACGACGGACATGTTGGCAATCATCGGCGGCAGCGGCTTCGCGAAGCT
>DAORSF010000446.1:0-2233 GCA_035443405.1 Burkholderiaceae bacterium
TCGATCACGAACAGCGGTTGGCCGAACTCCACCGGCGAGCCGTTGTCGGCGAGCACCGCCTTGATCGTGCCGCTCTTGTCCGCCTCGATCTCGTTCATCAGCTTCATGGCTTCGATGATGCACAGCGTGTCGCCTTCCTTGACCTGGCTGCCGACCGACACGTAGGGGTCCGAACCCGGCTGCGCGGACCGGTAGAAGGTGCCGACCATCGGCGACTTGACGATGTGGCCGCTGGGCGGTTCGGGGGCTGCGGCTGGCGCAGGGACCGCGGCCGGCGCGGCCGCAGACGCAAGCGCGACGGGCGCCGCCTGCTGCACCGGCGCCTGCATCATGACTGGCGCGGGCGGAGTCTTGACGATTCGTACCTTGCCGTCGCCTTCGGTGATCTCGAGCTCCGAAATCCCCGATTCGGCGACCAGGTCGATCAGGGTCTTGAGTTTGCGCAGGTCCATGGGTTCAGCCTTTCTTCGGGGGCCGTGGCCCCGAGGGACTGGCGTCGGCGCCGCGCAGCGAATCGATCGCCGCCAGGAGCGCCAGCCGGTAGCCGATCGGGCCGAGTCCGGCGATCACGCCGGTCGCCAGGTCGGACAGGTACGAGTGATGCCGGAAAGCTTCGCGGCGATGGATGTTCGACAGGTGAACTTCGATGAACGGCACGGCGACCGCCGCGAGCGCGTCGCGCAGTGCGACGCTGGTGTGCGTGTACGCGGCCGGGTTGATGACGATGAAGTCGACGCCGGACCCGGGTGCCGACTGCACGCGATCGACCAGCGCGCCCTCGTGGTTCGACTGGAAACTGTCGAGTCGCATCCCGTGCGCCTTCGCGACCTTGGCCAGATCGCCATCGATGCGAGCGAGGCTCGCGTTGCCGTAGACTGCCGGCTCGCGCGTGCCGAGCAGGTTCAGGTTCGGGCCGTGGATGACCCAGATCAGTCTGGCCATTTGCATGATCTTGCGTGATCTTGCGTGATGGATGAAAAAGCGCGAATTTGCGCGAAGTAGCGCGCCTTTATACGCGTTTTTCTGTCCTGACGCCAGCGTTTCCAGCGCGCCGGCCCGGCCGGGCCGCTCAGAGAAGCTTCTGGATCGCTGCCCGCAGTTCCGGCGCCTTGAACCGGCCCAGCGTCCGCCACACGACCCGGCCATCGGGTGCCACGACGATCGTGAAGGGCAACGCCCCCGCCGTGTTCCCCAGACGCCTCACGAGTTCGAGTCCGCTCGTGCCGGCGACGAGCAAAGGATAACCCATCGGCGTCTTCTGTGAAAATTGGCGGATGTTCGATGCCGAATCGATGCCGATGCCTACGATCTGCACGCCGCGTTCGCGGAATTCGGCCGCGAGGCCGCTCAGTTCGGGCATTTCCTCGACGCACGGCGGGCACCAGGTCGCCCAGAAGTTGACCACCGTGGGTCGGCCGCGCAGACCCGACAGCGACATCGGCTGGCCGACGGCGTCGGGCAGCGTGAGTTCGTGCAGCAACGCCACCGCTGCCGAGTCGGCGTTGCCGAGCGAGTAGCGACGCGACGCCACCCACGCGCCGAGACCCCCGAACGACATCGCGGCGACGCCGAGTGCGAGCCAGCGGCGGCGATTCACGCTGCCTCCGCGAGGCGCTCGAGCAGGGCCTGCCGGTCACCGCGCTCGGGGCCGGCTGCGCCGCGACGGAGCGCGCCGCGCAGGTCGTCGTGCTCGTACAGCGACAGCAGCACCGGCGCATCGTCGACGTAGAAGGCGATCGCCTCGACTTCGGCGCCGCCACGGAAGTGCGGGACCGTCGACACGTCGAAGTCGACGCCGTCGTTGAGCAACTGGATCTCGACGTCCTTCGGGTTGTCGTGGAACAACTGCAGGTGGATCGGCGCGTGCTCGGTGACGATGCCCTTCCACACCGCACCGGTGAGGTACGGGTGGAAGGCCTGCAGGCGCTGCATCAGCGCCGCGGCCGTCCGCCGCCGCTGCACGACGCGCGGCACGTGCCCCGGATCGAACAGTTCGAGGTGCTCGCGCAGCGCCGCGTCGATCTCGTCGTTGTCCGGCACCGACCGCTTCGGCGCCGGGTTGCCGCCGAGGACCTGGCGCAGCGCTTTCTTCTTGGCGCTCGCGTAGTCGTGGCCGCCGTCGGCGACCAGCCGCGCGGCCACCGCCGCCAGCTCGAGCCGCAGTGGATCGGGAGCTTCGTGCATGTCTGTAGAATCCGTGGCTCGCCATTATCGCTCCGATGCACATCCACAT
>DAORSF010000447.1:0-2228 GCA_035443405.1 Burkholderiaceae bacterium
TCGATCGACAGCCTGCAGCCGTTCGGGCTGATGGTGAGCTTCGGCAACGCGTCGGGGCCCGTGCCCCCGATGGCGCTGACCGCGCTCAGGGGCTCGCTGTACATCACGCGCCCGACGCTGATGGCGCACATCGCCAACCGCACCAACCTCGAGGAGATGGCGGCGGACCTGTTCCGCATGGTCGGCTCGGGCAAGGTGAAGATCGAGATCGACCAGCGCTACCGGCTCGCCGACGCGGTGCAGGCGCACCGCGACCTCGAGGCGCGCAAGACCACCGGCTCCTCCGTGATCCTGCCGTAGTGGCTGCCGACCGGGCACCTTCTGCCGGCGCGCCCACGGTGCACCGGGTGCGGCGCTTCGGCGGCGTGGCGCGGCTCTACGGCGACGACGCGCTGCCGGCGCTGGCGCGCGCTCACGTCTGCGTCGTCGGCATCGGCGGGGTCGGCTCGTGGACGGCCGAGGCGCTGGCGCGCTCCGGGGTCGGGCACCTGACGCTGATTGACCTCGATCACGTGGCCGAGTCGAACGTGAACCGGCAGGTGCACGCACTCGGCTCGACGCTCGGGGCGTCGAAAGTCGAGGCGATGGCCGCGCGCATCGCCGACATCTCGCCGCACTGCCGGGTGCGCGTCGTCGACGATTTCGTCACCGTCGAAAACGTCGAACAGGTCGTGCCCGTCGATTCGGCGATCGTCGACGCGATCGACGCGCCACGCGCGAAGGCGGCGCTGATCGCCTGCGCGCGCCGTCGCGGCCAGCCGATCGTGGTCTGCGGCGGCGCTGGCGGGCGTACCGATCCGCTGCGACTGCGGCGCGACGACCTGTCGCGTACCCGGGGCGACGCGCTTCTCGCGGCAGTGCGCGCACGGCTGCGGCGCGAGCACGGCTTTCCCCGCGAGGCGGGCAGGCGCTTCCGCGTCGAAGCGCTGTATTCGGACGAACCGCTGTCGCGCGCGGTGCGCGCGGCGGCCTGCGACGACGCCGCGCACGGCGGCGCACCGCTGAACTGCGCGGGCTACGGATCGCTGGTCATGGTGACCGCGGTGATGGGCATGGCCGCGGCCTCATGGGTGATCGAGCAGGCGCTGGCGCCTGCGCGCCCGCATTCGGCCGGCGCCCGCGGCCGATCGGATCATAGCGATTGACTATCCATAACATCGTGACGTTCGATTGGATCTCTTGACCTGGTCGACCTAGACTGCCCCCTGCTGACTGGCGACAAGGAGGACAGTGATGACCGGCAAGAAACTCACCACCACCGGCGGCGCGCCGGTGCCCGACAACCAGAACGTGATGACGGCAGGCCCGCGTGGCCCGCAACTGCTGCAGGACGTCTGGTTCCTCGAGAAGCTCGCGCACTTCGACCGCGAAGTGATTCCCGAGCGACGCATGCACGCGAAAGGCTCCGGCGCGTTCGGCACCTTCACCGTCACCCACGACATCACGAAGTACACGCGGGCGAAGCTGTTTTCGCAGATCGGCAAGAAGACCGAGTTGTTCGCGCGGTTCTCGACCGTGGCCGGCGAGCGCGGCGCGGCCGATGCCGAGCGCGACATTCGCGGATTCGCGCTCAAGTTCTATACCGAGGAAGGCAACTGGGACCTGGTCGGCAACAACACGCCGGTGTTCTTCATGCGCGACCCGCTGAAATTCCCCGACCTGAACCACGCGGTCAAGCGCGATCCGCGCACCAACCTGCGCAGCGCAAGGAACAACTGGGACTTCTGGACTTCGCTGCCCGAGGCGCTGCACCAGGTGACGATCGTGATGAGCGATCGCGGCATCCCGGCCTCGTACCGGCATATGCACGGCTTCGGCTCGCATACCTTCAGCTTCATCAACGCGAACAACCAGCGTTACTGGGTCAAGTTCCATTTCGTGACCCAGCAGGGAATCAGGAACCTCACCGACGCCGAGGCCGAGGCGCTGGTCGGCAAGGACCGCGAGAGCGCCCAGCGCGACCTGTACGAGGCGATCGAACGCGAGGAGTTTCCGCGCTGGAAGATGTACGTGCAGGTGATGCCCGAGAAGGACGCCGCGAAGCTTCCGTACCACCCGTTCGACCTGACCAAGGTCTGGTACAAGAAGGACTACCCGTTGATCGAGGTCGGCTACTTCGAGCTGAACCGCAACCCCGCGAACTACTTCGCCGACGTCGAGCAGGCGGCGTTCAACCCGGGCAACGTGGTGCCGGGCATCGGCTTCTCGCCCGACAAGATGCTGCAGGG
>DAORSF010000448.1:0-2225 GCA_035443405.1 Burkholderiaceae bacterium
TCGAGTTCCGCCATCACCACGCGCGTGATCGATGGATGCTTGAGCAGTTCCTCGCTCGAGCCGCCGTCGCCACCGCCGATGACGAGCGCCGACGCCGGCTTCGGGTGCGCGATCGCGGCGGGGTGGGTGATCGCCTCGTGGTAGTAGAACTCGTCGCGCTCCGACGTCATGTAGCAGCCGTCGAGGCGGAACAGGCGGCCCCACTGGGGAGTCTCGAAGACCTCGAGCGTCTGGTACGGCGTGCGAACCGTCTCGATGCGCCGCGCGGCGCGGAAACCGTACGCGCTGTCCTCGTTGAGCCACTCGAGCAGCAGTTCACCCGATTGCGAGACCGGGTCCTCCGAGCCGCGCAGGATCCGGTTGGTGCCCTGCTGGCGAGGCGAGAACGCGATGATCAGGTCGTCGAGCAGTTTCTCCGCTTTCGCCGAGTTGTCGGTCGAGAAGTTGCAGACATAGACGTCGAGCGTCACGCCCGAGCGCTCGGGCCAGGTATGCACCGCCAGGTGCGACTCGGCCAGAAGCACTGCGCCGGTGACGCCGCCGGGTCCGCCCTGGTAGTCGGGAAAGGTGAAGAACTTCTCGTCGACGACCGTGAGGCCGGCCGCGTCGACCGAGGTGCGGCACAGCCGCTCGAGCAGCGAAGCGTCGGTCAGCAGCGCGCCGTCGCACTGGCAGCCGTAGAGATCAGCGGTGAGGTGCAATCCCTGCATTCCGTTCCAACCCAGTCCCGAGCCGTCGTCGACGTGGACCATTCAGCGGACCCGGCCCTCGATGGGCGCGGATCCTGGATTGAAGACCCCAAGTGTCCGGAGGCGCCTTGCGGCGCGCCCCGAACCCGATCGGTTCAGGCCGGCTCGCGCCGGCCTGTTCAACCAGTTCCTGAGCATCCCCTTGGTCTTACAGCGGGGGGATCCAGATCAGCGGAAAACGGCGAGCCGCATGCGGCTCGCCGGGAAAGCCCGTCATTATATAGGAACGATGATATCGCGCGCCAGAAGGCTCGAGTCAGTTTGTTAGAATGCCGGTTCTACCGGCAGTAGCCGGTAGCGACGTCGGGCGTACCGAGCCGGAGCGCCGACCTCGATCCGAGCTGCGAGGACCGCGATGGAGGCTCTCCTGGGAAATAGCGCGCAATCCGCTGCGAGCGGCCACCACGTCGGGTCGTCGTTGCCGGCGCCTGCGACGCTGAAGAAGATGGCCGACGCGATTCGCGCGCTGTCGATGGATGCGGTGCAGCAGGCCAACTCGGGCCACCCGGGCATGCCGATGGGCATGGCCGAGATCGCGGTGGCGCTGTGGTCGCGGCACCTCAAGCACAACCCCGCCAACCCGCACTGGGCCGACCGGGACCGGTTCGTGCTGTCGAACGGCCACGGCTCGATGCTGCTGTACTCGGTGCTGCACCTGAGCGGCTACGACCTGCCGATCGACGAGTTGCGCAACTTTCGCCAGCTGCACTCGAAGACTCCCGGGCACCCCGAGACCGGTGTCACGCCGGGCGTCGAGACGACCACCGGGCCGCTCGGGCAGGGGCTGGCGAATGCGGTCGGCATGGCCCTGGCCGAGCGGCTGCTGGCGGCCCGCTTCAATCGCGACGGCTTCCCGGTGGTCGACCACTTCACGTGGGTCTTCGCCGGCGACGGGTGCATGATGGAGGGCATCTCGCACGAGGCATGCTCGCTGGCAGGCACGCTCAAGCTGGCCAGGCTCGTCGTGCTCTACGACGACAACGGCATCTCGATCGACGGGCAGGTCGAGCACTGGTTCCGCGACGACACCCCGCGGCGATTCGAGGCCTACGGCTGGCACGTCATTCCCGACGTCGACGGCCACGACGTGGCGGCGCTCGATCGCGCGATCGCACTGGCGCGCGAATGGGGCGCCAACGGCCGCGACGGCGTGTTCGCGCCGACGCTGATCCAGTGCCGGACGAGGATCGGCATGGGATCGCCGGGGCGCGTCGACACCGCGAAGGCGCACGGCGAGCCGCTCGGCAAGGACGAGATTGCGGCGACGCGCGCGGCGATCGGCTGGCCCTGGGCGCCGTTCGAGGTGCCGCAGGAGGTTCGCGCGGCGTGGGACGGGCGCGAGCGCGGCGCGAGACTCGAGTCGGAATGGCGGGCGATGTTCGAGCGCTACAGCGAGCGTCACCCGGCCGAGGCGCACGAGTTCGAGCGCCGCATGCGCGGCGACCTGCCGGCCGCCTACGACGAGGCCTTCGACGC
>DAORSF010000449.1:0-2198 GCA_035443405.1 Burkholderiaceae bacterium
TCGGAGATGCGCGCCGCGCTGGCCGGCGGCGTCACGTCGCTGTCGTGCCCCCCCGACACCGATCCGCCGCTCGACGAGCCGGGACTGGTCGAGATGCTCAAGCACCGTGCACGCGGCCTCGATGGTGCGCGTCTCTATCCGCTGGGCGCGCTGACCGTCGGCCTCAAGGGCGAGGTGATCACCGAGATGGCCGAACTCGCCGAGGCCGGCTGCGTCGGTTTCTCGCAGGCCGGCGCGCCGATCGTCGACACGCAGGTGCTGCTGCGCGCAATGCAGTACGCGACCACCTTCGGCTTCACGGTCTGGGTGCAGCCGCAGGATCCGCACCTGGCGCGCGGCGGCGTCGCGCACAGCGGAGCGGTGGCGGCGCGCCTGGGGCTCGCCGGCATCCCGGTCGCCGCCGAGACGATCGCGCTGAACACGATCTTCGACCTGGTGCGCGACACCGGCTGCCGTGTGCACCTGTGCCGGCTGTCGTCGGCCGCGGGCCTGCAACTGGTGCGCCGCGCCAAGGCCGAGGGCTTGCCGGTGAGCGCCGACGTGGCCGTGCATCACCTGCACCTGATCGACGTCGACATCGGGCACTTCGACAGCCAGTACCGCGTCGATCCGCCGTTCCGCTCGCAGCGCGACCGCGATGCGATCCGCGCCGCGCTCGCCGACGGCACGCTCGATGCGATCTGCTCCGACCACACGCCGGTCGACGACGACGCGAAGCAGTTGCCGTTCGCGGAAGCCGAGCCGGGCGTCACCGGCCTGGAACTGCTGCTGCCGCTGACCTTGAAGTGGGCGCACGAGACGCGCACCGACCTGCTGTCCGCGCTGGCCAGGCTGACGGTCGGCTCGAGCGCCGTGCTCGGCCTCGCCGGCGTCGCCGGGCGCATCGAGGTCGGTGCGCCGGCCGACCTGTGCGTCTTCGATCCCGAGCAGCCCTGGACCGTCACCCGCGAGGGGCTCGTGAGCCAGGGCCGTCACACGCCTTACCTCGGCCTGGAGGTCGCGGGTCGCGTGCGCTTCACGATCGTCGACGGTCGCGTGGCCTTCGAGCGCTGACGCTCGCGCGCGGCCGGCGCACGATCGCGATCCCGATGGCAGCGCTTGCGGGCTTGCTGCGGCTCGTCGTTCGCGCGCCGCTGCTGTTCGTGCTGCTGCTGGGCGGACTGCTCACGGTCGTCACGGTGTTCCCGATGCTGGCGCGCGGCGCGCGATTGCGTGACCCCGCGCTGGTCCCGGATGCTGCTGGCCGTCTGCGGCGTGCGGCTTCGCGAGTGTCCTGCCGGCGCAGCGCGAGGGCTGCATGCAGTTGGCCAACCACACGTCGTGGCTCGACGTCTTCCTGCTGATGTCGATCGCGCCGTCGCTGTTCGTGGCCAAGACCGAGATCGCACGCTGGCCCGTGCTGGGCACGCTGGTGTCGCGCGTCGGCACGCTGTTCATCGAGCGTGGCAAGCGCCACGCGGTGCACCGGCTGAACCGCCGCATCGCCGAGGCGCTGGGCGACGGTCTGCGCGTGACGGTGTTCCCCGAGGGCACGACCAGCGACGGCCGTCAGCTGCTGCCCTTCCACGGAAACCTGGTCGAGGCGGCGCTGCACACGCGGGCGCCGGTGATTCCCGTGGGGCTGCGCTACCTGGATCGCGAGCACCGACCGACCGACGCCGCGGTCTTCATCGGCAGGATGGCGTTCGTCACGTCGCTGGCGCGCATCCTGAGCGCGCCGGCGATCGTGGCGGAAGTGCGCCCGCTGGCGCCGGCGGAAGGCCAGACCCGGCAGGGCATCGCCGAGGCGGCGCGCCGCGCGATCGCGGAGTGCCTGTCCCTCCCGCTGGACGGTCGCGTGCCGACCATCTCGAGGCAGGCGCGCGGGGCTGGGGATCGGCGATAATGCCGCCGATGGACTCCCCGATCATCGTCACCGGCGCGGCCGGCTTCATCGGCATGCATTTGAGCCGGCGGCTGCTCGGCGAAGGTCGCCGGGTCGTCGGCATCGACAACCTGAACGACTACTACGATCCGCAGCTCAAGCGCGCGCGCCTCGCGACGCTCGCGGGGTTCGACGGCTTCGCGTTCCACGAGATCGACGTGTCGGACCGTGCCGCGGTCGACGCGGTGTTCGACCGCAACCGGCCGCGAGAGGTGGTGCACCTGGCCGCGCAGGCCGGCGTGCGCTACGCGCTGACGAACCCGATGGCGTATTC
>DAORSF010000450.1:0-2184 GCA_035443405.1 Burkholderiaceae bacterium
CGCTGGCGGTTCGCGGCGATGAAGTCGCGCACTTCCGGGTAGATGATCTCGCGCCAGCGACGTCCGCTGAAGATGCCGTAGTGGCCGGCGCCCGCGGCCGTCAGGTGGCGCTTCATCGCCTTCGGAATGCCGGTGCACAGGTCGTGCGCGGCCCGCGTCTGGCCCTGGCCGGAAATGTCGTCGAGTTCGCCTTCGACGGTGAACAGCGCGACCTTGCGGATGTCGCCCGGCACGACGCGATGACGCTTGCCTTCGAACCATACCGACCACCGTCCGAGCGGCAGCGCGTGATCCTGGAACACGGTGCGGATCGTGTCGAGGTAGTACTCGGCCGGCAGGTCGAGGACTGCGTTGTACTCGTCGTAGAAGCGGCGGTGGGAGTCGGCGTCGTTGAGGTCGCCCTTGACGAGGCTCAGGTAGAAGTCCCAATGCGACGTGACGTGACGATCGGGATTCATGGCCACGAAGCCGGCGTGCTGCAGGAAGCCCGGATACACGCGACGGCCCGCGCCCGGATAGCGGGCGGGCACCCGGTAGATGACCGTGCGCTCGAACCACTCGAAGCTGCGGGTCTGTGCGAGGGTGTTGACCTCGGTGGGGCTGCGCCGCGTGTCGATCGGGCCGCCCATCATCGTCATCGAGCGCGGCACCGCCGGATCGTCGAGCGACGACATCAGCGAGATCGCGCCCAGCACGGGAACGGTCGGCTGGCACACCGACATCACGTGGACGTCGGGCCCCAGATGGCGGATGAAGTCGATCGCGTAGGCGACGTAGTCGTCGAGCTGGAAGTTGCCCTGCGACAGCGGCACCATCCGCGCGTCGATCCAGTCGACGATGTAGACCGCGTGGTCGGGCAGCAGTGCGTGCACGGTGTCGCGCAGCAGCGTCGCGTGGTGTCCCGAAAGCGGAGCGAAAACCAGCACCACCGGGTCGTCGCGATGGTGCGCGAGCGCGTCCGGAAGCAGGCGCTCGAAGTGCAGCAGCCGGCAGAACGGTCGCGACATCTCGACCCGCTCGACTACCGTGACCTCGCGTCCGTCGATCCGCGTCGAGCGAAGCCCGAACTCGGGCTTCTCGTATTCCTTGCCGAGTCGGTGCACCAGTTCGAGGCCGGCGGAGATCCGGTTGGCGAACGGCACATAGGACAGCGGGCTGTACGGGTTGGTGTACAGCTGGCTCATCGAGTCGGCCCAGTTCGACAGCGGGTTCAGGAAGGCGCGCTGGGCTTCGCGGATGTCATAGAGCATTCGATCTCCGGTTCGGCAACCGATTGAATGCAATTTATCCGCAGCTTGTTGCGGCGCGCAAGGAATCTTTCGTCAATGTGTCACGAAAACGTGCTGCAGGGCGTCGCAACACCGTCTTTTCATTCCACATTGCGGCATTGCGCCAGCCACGCAGCGGTCTGGCGTTCCTGAAGCGCGTTCTGGGACAGGCGCTGGGCCAGCGCAGGAAAGTCGACCTGGTCGAGCGGCTGGTCCTGGTTGAAGCAGGAGAAGACGTAGGTGATCTTGCCCGTCGACGGGTCCCGATGCGGTTGCAGGCACTGGGCGCAGACCTCCTTCATCATGCACTGCATCGGGGAGTTGATCGAACCGTAGGCGCGATGCCGTGGCTTGAGGTAGGGGGCGAGCTGGTCGTGACGCGCCGCAGCAACAGCCGCCATCATCCGGTCGGAGCCGATGGCGACGATCCGGTCCGCGTCCTGCAGGCGCAGGGCGCCGGGCACGGTCAGGTCGGCGAGTTCGCCGCGCGCGTAGGCGGACATCGCCTCGACGATGTTGCCGACCACGCTGCGATCCTGGGCGCGACCGGGGTCGAAGCCGGGCGCCTCGTCGCAGCACCAGACGATCGCGTCGGCGGCCGCCTCGATCTCGGCGACCTTGTAGCGGTCGATGCGCTTCTTGTAGCCCGCGAAGTAGAGCACGCGAGAGCCGGCGGCACGGAACGCCGCGCCGATCGAGAACAGCACCGCGTTGCCGAGTCCGCCGCCGACCAGAACGACCGTCTCCCCGGGTTCGATCTCGGTCGGCGCGCCGGTCGGGCCCATCAGCACCACGGGCTCGCCGGGACGCAGGTCGGCGCACAGATTCGACGATCCGCCCATTTCGAGCACGATCGTCGAGACCAGGCCGCGCTCGCGGTCGACCCAGGCGCCGGTCAGCGCCAGTCCCTCCATCG
>DAORSF010000451.1:0-2162 GCA_035443405.1 Burkholderiaceae bacterium
TCAGCACCATCTTCGGCAGCCCGCCGCGGCGCGACTTCGTCGTGTAGCCGACCGCACGCAGGTAGCGCTCGTCGAGGTGCTCGAGGCCGGCCAGGATCGCCCCGTGCGGCCGGCTGTCGAGATAGGCCTTGATCTCGACGATCGACGGCACCGCGTCCCGCGGCTGGCCGAAGAACTCGAGGCAGACGGTCCGCGTGCACTTAGGCATCCGGTGCAGCACCCAGCGCGCCGACGTGATCAGGCCGTCGCAACCCTCCTTCTGCACGCCGGGCAGGCCCGCGAGGAACTTGTCGGTGACGTCCTTGCCCAGGCCGGGCTTGCGGAAGCGCCGCCCCTCGATGTCGAGCCGTTCGCTGCGAATCGGCTGGCCGCGCATCGTGCCTTCGGCGGTCAACTGTCCCGGCGCGTACCAGCGCAGGTCGAACGATGCCGTCGCGACGTCGTGGATCTTGCCGAGGTTGTGCCCGACGCGCGTCACCTCGAGCCAGTTGCCCTCGGGATCGACCATCCGCCACCATGCGAGATTGTCGAGTGCGGTGCCCCACAGAACCGCCTTCTTGCCCCCGGCATTCATCGCGACGTTGCCGCCGACGCACGAGGCGTCGAGTGACGTCGGGTCGACGGCGAACACCAGTCCGGCGCGATCGGCGGCGTCGGTGACCCGGCGCGTGACCACCCCGGCCTCGGACAAGATGGTCGGCACTTCGCGCCCGACGCCGGGCAGGCGGATCGTCTCGACCTCGCCGAGACGCTCGAGCTTCTCGGTATTGATCACCGCCGACATCGGAGTCAGTGGTATCGCGCCACCGGTGTATCCGGTGCCGCCGCCGCGCGGGATGATCGTCAGTTCGAGCTCGATGCACGCGGCGACCAGCGCCGCCACTTCGGCTTCGCTGTCGGGGGCCAGCACGACGAACGGGTACTCGACGCGCCAGTCGGTGGCGTCGGTGACGTGCGAAACGCGGCTCATGCCATCGAAGCGGATGTTGTCGCGAGCGGTGTGCCGCGACAACCGGCGCATCGCGCGCGCGCGCAATGCCGCGGTGCGCTCGCATTCGCTCTCGAAGCAGGCCACCGCCTGCCGCGCCAGTTCGAGCAGCCGGCTCACCCTGGCGCTGCGTTCACCGGCCGCGTCGCCGCCGCGCGCGCTCAGGTCCAGCGCGCGCCGCTTCTCGATCTCGCCGAGGCGGTGGTGCAAGGCCTCGACCAGCAGGCGCCGCCGCTTCGGGTTGTCGAGCAGGTCGTCCTGCAGGTAGGGATTGCGACGCACCACCCAGATGTCGCCGAGCACCTCGTAGAGCATCCGCGCCGATCGCCCGGTACGCCGTTCGCCCCGCAGTTCGCCGACGATGCTCCAGCCCTCCGGACCGAGCAGCCGGATGACGATCTCCCGATCGGAGAACGACGTGTAGTTGTAGGGGATCTCGCGCAGGCGCACGGGGTCGGCGGCCTGGGCTTCGGCGGGGGCGGACGCGTTCATCGAACCGCTCATTTTATCCGACCGGGGCGGCCGGACCCGAACGCCGTCCGCTCAACCGCCGGAGAACGGCCGCGCCAGCACCTTCCACCAGGCGTCGGGCACCCACATCAGCGCCGCGGTCATCAGCGTGTAACGCAGGAACTTGCCGACCGCCATCCAGCCGACGCTGCGCCAGAACGGCAGCTTCAGCCAGCCCGCCACCGCACAGAGCGGGTCGCCGACGACCGGCAACCACGCGAAGAACAGCGCCTTCGGTCCGAGCCGCTGCAGCCACTTCAGGTGGATCGTCTGCTTGCCGCGCGCGACCGCCTCGTGCGCGCCGAGTCCGAGCCAGTAGTCGACGACACCGCCCAGTGTGTTGCCGACCGTCGCGACCGCCACCGCGAGCCAGAACTGGTCCGGGTTGAGCTTGACGAAGCCGAAGACCGCTGGCTCCGAACCCATCGGCAGCAGCGTCGCCGAAACGAACGCGACCACGAAAATCGTCGACAGCCCGTGCTCGGGCAAAGCGAACCAGTCGATCAGCGTCCGGGCCAGGGCTTCCATCGGCCGCGAAGTCTATCAGCGGCGCGCCGCGCCCGGGGCGGTAGAATCGTGCGGCCCATGCCCATCGACTACCTGAAACGGATCCTCACGGCGAAGGTCTACGACGTCGCCGACGAAACGCCGCTCGAGCCCGCCG
>DAORSF010000452.1:0-2122 GCA_035443405.1 Burkholderiaceae bacterium
GCCTCGAGGCGGCGCAGCATCCGGTCGGTGCGCCAGTCCTTGGCCAGCTCGACCGCGGCGCGCACCAGGTGGCCCGAGTGCTTGTCGAGCTTGGCCTCGAAGCGCTCGAAGAGCGTGAACGCGTCGGCGGTGCCGCCGGCAAAACCGGCCAGCACCTGGTCGTTGTGCAGGCGACGCACCTTGCGCGCACCAGACTTGATGACGACGTTGCCGAGGGTGACCTGGCCATCGCCGCCGAGCGCGACGGTCGCACCGCGACGCACCGAGACGATGGTGGTGCCGTGGAACTGTTCCATGGGATCCCATATGGAGCCGGTCGGTGCCGGCGCAAGGGGGGCGCGACGGCGAAACATCCCGCGCGACGCGACGCGCGCGGCGGAACACGAGGCTCAGATCTTACGCCGGCGGATCTCGGCGAGATCCTGAATGCCCATGACCAGCATCAGCGCATAGACCAGGTAGTTCGGCTCGACGAACAGCACCTGCTTGCCGGCCGAACGCAGGGTGACGATCTCGTTGAGCAGGTCGCCGGCCGCGACGAACTCCATGCGACGCAGCCCCCGGCAGTCGACGACGACGTCGCCGCGGTTCGCGGCGTGCGCGCGCAGCGCCTGGAGTTCGGCCTGCATGCGTCCGAGCACGTCTCCGCGCAGCGCGAAGGCGCTCGCCTCGGGGCGCGGCGCCTCGACGGGTGCGGCGCCGGGCGCGGGCTCGGCGGGCTCGGCGGTGCGGATCCGCTCGCCGATCGGCTCCCACGACGGCGGCGACACCTCGTAGGTGACGCAGTACTCGATGCTCAGGTCCTCGAAAGCCTGCTGGCGCCCGAGCACGCGCAACGCGTGCAGCGCCAGCATCCACGCCGCTTCGGACGAGTCGCGCCGGCCGGACTCGATCGCCGCGCTCGCCGCCGCGAACAAGGCCTCGGCGCCTCGTACCACCAGCGCGTTGGGAGACTTCTCGAAATGCCGGAACAGCTTCAACAGCGCCTCGGCCGCCTGCACGTCGACGGCTTCGACCCTGCCGAAGTCGACGTTGGTTTCGCGACGTCGCGCCGAGGCCGACACGATCGAGTCGACCTGGGCGGCAATCGTCCCGTCGAGCATCGCCGGGAAGTCGATTGCGGCAACCCCGCTGGCCGCCGATGGTCGCGCGGCGCTCGCCTGGGCGCCCAGCTGCTCGCTCCAGCCCGGTGGCGACGATTCGAACCGGGCCGCGTACTCCAGCGCAAGCGCTTCGAACGCAGTGCGATCGCCGAGCGCCTGGTACAGATCGAGCAGCATCAGCCAGGCCAGCGCCTGGTAGCCAGCGAGGCTCGTGTCGCCGAGCGCCTGCCGAAGCGCGAGCGCCGCCGGCTGGGATTGCCCGTTCGAGTAAAGGATCGCGGCTTCCTCGAGGACGCTCGGCAGCGTCGAGCCGTTCACGTCGATCGCCATCGCGCCGGCCTGGTCGCCGAGCAACTCGGTCGCCGCATCGGGAGCCACGGCAGCACGCGCCACGGGCACGGTGGGCGCCTCGGCTCGCGCCATCGTGGCCGGACCGGGGGGCGCACGATCGTTGCTCGCGCGCGCGACGGCCGCGGCCGCGATCATCTCGGACTCGATCTGGTTGATCTTCTCTTCGGTCCGTCGGGCGGCCTCGCGCTGGGCGGCCAGCGTATCGGGCGTGGGCCCGGGCCGGGAGTCGGCCGTGCGTGCGAGCATGGCCTCGCGCGCCCGGCGCGAATCGTTCTTGTCTTTGCGGTTGAACAGCGAGAAGACCACCTGGAACTGGACCTTCCGACGAGGCGCTGAAAGCGGGACGCCGAACGCGCACTGCCTGCATTCGGGGTGCTGGGCCAGTCTAGCACGCACCCTTTTGCGTCGATCGCCTCGCCGACGACCGCGAGTCGGCCGTCAGCCGCCTGTCATCGGCGGTCAGTCCCCGTAGAGTTTCTGGCGCAGTTCTCGGCGCTGCTGCGCCTCGAGCGACAGCGTCGCGGTCGGTCTCGCCAGCAGCCGGGGAATGCCGATCGGCTCGCCGGTCTCCTCGCAGTAACCGTACTCGCCGCTGTCGATGCGCGAGAGCGATTGCTGGACCTTCTTGAGCAGCTTGCGCTCGCGATCGCGGGTGCGCAGCTCGAGCG
>DAORSF010000453.1:0-2088 GCA_035443405.1 Burkholderiaceae bacterium
CAGACCGGCTGGATGACCTCGATGACCGACGTCACCGAGCCCAAGCGGATCCGCGAGCAGCTGGCCGCCGCGCACGAGCGGTTCACGACGGTGCTCGACGAACTCGACGCCGCGGTGTCGGTCGTCGCGCGCCCGCTCGACGGCGCCACCGACAACGCCGAACTGCTGTTCGCCAACCGCCTGTACCGCAGCCTGTTCGGCGCCGACAGCCGGCGCCACGAGTCACTGCTGTCGGCGCGCGACGTCGGCGACGCCAACAGTCCGAGCGAGATATTCGACGCGACGCTCGGGCGATGGTTCGAGGTGCGCAGCCGCCAGATCCGGTGGGTCGACGGCAGCGCAGTCGAGATGCTGGTCGCCACCGACGTGACGCGCCGGCACGAGATCGAGGAGCAGCAGCGCGAACAGGACCGCAAGCTGCAGCGCACGTCGCGCCTGGTCACGATGGGCGAGATGGCCTCGTCGCTCGCACACGAGCTGAACCAGCCGCTGACCGCCATCGCGAACTACTGCATGGGCCTGTCGGCGCGCATCCGCGCGCGAGACGGGGCCGGCCAGCCGATGGCGGCCGACGAGCTGCTCGAGCCGCTCGCCAAGACCGCCGCGCAGGCGGCACGCGCCGGCGAGGTCATCCGGCGCATCCGCAACTTCGTCAAGCGCAGCGAGCCCGAGCGCCGCCGCTGCGAGATCCCGGCGATCGTCGCCGACGCGGTCGGCCTCGCCGAGATCGACGCGCGCCGCCTGGGCATCCAGATCGTGACCGACCTGCCGGCCGAGCTGCCGCCGCTCTACGTCGATCCGATCCTGATCGAGCAGGTGCTGCTGAACCTGCTCAAGAACGGCATCGAGGCGATGCGCGACGCGCCCCCCGGGCGGCCGCGCGAGGTCAGGCTCGCAGTCGACGTCGGGGCCGGCCACGCCGGGTTCAGCGTCACCGACCACGGCAACGGCCTGGCGCGCGACGCGCAGTTGCGACTGTTCGAGCCGTTCTTCACGACCAAGGCCGAAGGCATGGGCATCGGCCTGAACATCTGCCGTTCGATCGTCGAGTCGCACAAGGGCCGCCTGTGGGCCGAGACGCCGGCCGGCGGCGGATGCAGCTTCCGCTTTACCCTGCCGGTGGTGGCCGAGGTCGTCGCCGTCGCCGATCCCGCATGACCACGCTTCCGACATTGCACGCCATGAGTCACGTCCCCCCGCCCGCGCCACGCTCGCCCGAAACCGATTCGCCACCCGCTGCGGGCGCCGGTCTCGTCTACGTCGTCGACGACGACGAGGCCGTCCGCGACTCGATGCGCTGGCTGCTCGAGGCCAATGGCTTCGAGGTCGCGACCTTCACCAGTGCCGAGGAGTTCCTCGCCCGCCTGCCCGATCCCGAGCCGATCGCGTGCCTGCTGCTCGACGTTCGCATGCCGGGGATGTCGGGACTGGAACTGCACGAGGAACTGGTGCGCCGCGGCTCGGCGCTGCCGCTGGTCTTCATCACCGGGCACGGCGACGTGCCGATGGCGGTATCGCGGATGAAGAAAGGCGCGCACGACTTCCTCGAGAAACCCTTCAGCGACGCCCAGCTGAGGGAACTCGTGTCGGATTGCCTTGCGCGCGCCGAGGCGTCGCAGCGCGATCGGCGCGAAGACCGCGACGCCAGCGGTCGCGTCGAACGACTCACCGGGCGCGAACGCCAGGTGCTCGAGCTGATCGTCGCCGGCCGGCTCAACAAGCAGATCGCCGACGACCTCGGCATCAGCATCAAGACCGTCGAGGCGCATCGCGCCAACATCATGGACAAGCTGGGCGCGCGCACGATGGCCGACCTGATGCGCATCGCGCTCAGGGCCGGCGCCCCCCGCGCCGAGTGACCGGCCCGTAGCCCGGCACCATCCGGGCGCGCGCCCGAAGCTCGCGAAGCAGCCCGGTCACGGCCGGGTCGCCGGCCAGCGCCCTGTCGCCGCACAGGTAGTAGACCTCGGTGCCCACCGGCACGAAGTCGAGGCCCAGTTGCAGCGCCGCCGCGCGCAGCCCGAACCCGGCGTCGGCCGCACCCGCCGCGACCGTCGCCGCCACCGCGAAGTGCGTGAACTCCTCCTG
>DAORSF010000454.1:0-2085 GCA_035443405.1 Burkholderiaceae bacterium
CGCCGCGCCCGAGCGACCCGCGCACGCCGTGGGAGCCCGAGTGGGCGGTGCGCGTTCGGGTCAAGGCGACCACGATGGCGATGCTCGGCGTCGACGTGGGCGGCGCGGGTTCGGCGGCCGAGGCAGCGGCACCGTCGCCGTCCGGGCAGCCGGCATCGGCCGGGCAGCCCTCCACGCCGCCCGCGGCGCCGTCGATCCCGGGGCTGCCCGAGGCGGGCCGCGCGCTCGATGCGATAAAGGGCCTCTTCGGGCGTTGAGCTTGCAGGCCGCGGGTCCGGCGCTCGGCATCGCGGCGCTCGCGCTCTGGTGCGCGAGCTTCGTGCTGATGTTGCGGCTGCCGTCGTTCGAGCGAGCCGCCGGCGGGCTCGACCGGTTGTACTGGCTCCACCACGTCTGCGGCACGCTGGCCTACCTGGTGATGCTCGCGCATCCGCTGGCGCTGGCGGCGCAGGCCTTCGCGGCCGGCGACTGGCCCGCCGCGGCGGCGATTGCCACGCCACCCGGACAAGGTGCGGCGATGCGGGCCGGCTGGGTCGCACTCGCGCTGCTGATGGCGATGATGGTCGCGACCTTCTGGCTGCCGCTCGGCTACTCGCGCTGGCGCGCCATCCACGTGGTCACCGCGCCGGCGTTCGCGTTCGGCGTCGGCCATGCGTGGTCGTTCGCCGGCCCCGGCACACGCGTCGCTCTGGCGGCGATGACCGCGATCGCGCTGGCCGCGCTCGCGTGGCGCTACGCGCTGGGACGCGGATGGGTGCTCGCGCACCCGTATCGCGTGGCGCGCGTCGCGCATCCCGGGCCGGGGCTGCTGGACCTCGATCTGGAATCGGCGGGCGCGCCGTTGCGCTGGCGCCCGGGCCAGTTCGTGTTCGTGGCGTTCCACGACGGGCCGGGCTGGCGCGGCTGCGGCGAGTACCACCCGTACACGATCGCCGGGCCGGCCCCGCGCGGCGGCATGCGCATGCTGATCCGCTCGCTCGGCGACTGCACCGATCACCTGCAGACGGTTCGGGTCGGCGTCGAAGCGACCGTTCAGGGGCCGTACGGCGCGTTTCTCGAGCGCTGCGACCCGCGGCGCGCGCAGCTGTGGGTGGCAGGCGGCATCGGCATCACGCCCTTCCTCGCCGCGCTGGCGGACCACGCCGGCACTCTTGCGCAGCCGATCGACCTGGTCCACGTGTACCGGCCCGGCGACCTGCCGGCGCCGGCCTGCCTGCCGCAGCCGCCGCGGCCCCTGCCGGACGGCGCGCGCCTGCACGCGATCGAGAGCGCCGGCGACGCCGAGGTTCTCTGGTCGACGCTGGCGCGGCGGGTCGGTACGCTCGCGGGCAGGCAGGCGTTCCTGTGCGGGCCGCCATCGCTGGTCGACGCGCTGCGCAGGCGGCTCGTCGCGGCTGGCGTGCCGCCGCGCGACATCCACAGCGAGAGGTTCGATTTCCGATGAAGGCGACAGTGACCATTGCCACGCTCGCATTCTGGGCGGCGGTGGCCGGGCTGAACCTGATCGCGGCGGGCGAGCCGGTGGCTGCGCCGCCGGCCCGGCCACCGGCGTCCGCGCCACAGCCGGGCGGTGCGATCGAAGTGCCCGCGGATGCGCAGGCGCGCTACACGCTCGCCGACGTGGCGCGCCACGCCGACTCGAAGCGATGCTGGATGGCGATCGACGGCGTCGTCTACGACTTCACCGGGTACCTCCCGCAGCATCCGGCCGATCCGGCGGCGATGCTCAGGCACTGCGGCAAGGACGCCAGCGAGGCGTTCAGGACGAAGGACGTCGGACGGCCGCATTCGCCGTACGCGGCGCAGTTGCTGCCGAAGTATCGCGTCGGGGTGCTGGCGCGCTGAGCCGAACGTGCAGGCGGGGCACCTAGTCGCCGCGGTCCTGCCCCGAAATGTGGCCCCCGAGTTGCCGCAACTCCTGGCTGCGTGCGAACAGGCGGCTGAGCGTTCCGTCGAGGGCCGCGCGCTCGCGGGCGTCGAGCACCGACAGGAACCACGCTTCCATGCGGCGCGCCTCCGGGATGATGCTTCGGCAGAGGCTGGCGCCCTTGCGCGTCAGGAACAGCACCTGGCGGCGACGGTCGC
>DAORSF010000455.1:0-2076 GCA_035443405.1 Burkholderiaceae bacterium
CCGGCGTCGAAGCCCTGCCGCGACAGGAACAGCGCGAGCGCCATCCCGACGGGCCCGCGGCCTTCGATGCGAACGGCGTGCGGCACGGCGCTCATCCGCGCATCACGGCCTCGATGTCGTCGACGCGCTTGGGCGCATCGACGCTGAGGATCTCGCAGCCCGATGTCGTGACCAGCGCGTCGTCCTCGATGCGGATGCCGATGTCGTGGAACGCCGCCGGTACGTCGTCGGCCGCCCGCACGTAGATGCCGGGTTCGACGGTCAGGACCATGCCGGGCGCGAGCACGCGCCATGGCTTGCCCGAGTCGGTGGCCGCGGCGCCGGGCTCGCGGTAGTCGCCGCAGTCGTGCACGTCCATGCCCAGCCAGTGGCCGGTGCGGTGCATGTAGAAGCGCTTGTACGAGCCGGACTCGATCGCGCCATCGGCGCTGCCCGCGATCAGGCCGCAGTCGATCATGCCTTGCGCCAGTACGCGCACCGCGGCATCGTGCGGGTCGATGAAGCGCGCGCCGGGGCGCGTCGCGTCGATCGCCGCGCTTTGCGCTTCGAGCACGATCTCGTACAGCGTGCGCTGCGCGCCGCTGAACCGTCCATTGACCGGAAACGTGCGCGTGATGTCCGACGCGTAGCCGTCGAGCTCGCAGCCCGCGTCGATCAGCAGCAGCTCGCCGTCGACGAGCCGCGCGTCGTTGCCCCGATAGTGCAGCACGCAGGCGTTGCGTCCGCCGGCGACGATCGAACCGTAGGCGGGGAACTGCGAGCCGTTGCGGCGGAACTCGTGCAGCAGCTCGGCCTCGATCTCGTACTCGTGGCAGCCGGGGCGGGTCGTGCGCATCGCCCGCAGGTGCGCGGCCGCGGAGATCCGCGCGGCGCGGCGCATCGTGTCGATCTCGTGCTCGTCCTTGACCAGCCGCATCTCGTCGAGCACCGCGCGCAGGTCGCTGGCCTGGGCAGGCGCCGCGACGCCTGCCCGCGCCTGCGCCCGCACCGCGCCGAGCCAGCGATGGATCCGCGCATCGAGCGCGGCGTCGGCGCCCAGCGCGTACCACAGCGCGGGCCGGTCGGCGAGCAGCTTCGGCAGTTCCTCGTCGAGGCTGCTGAACGCCAGCGCGCGATCGAATCCGAAACGCTCGCGCGCAGCGTCGGGGCCGAAGCGGAAGCCGTCCCAGATCTCGCGCTCCTCGTTCTTCTCGCGACAGAACAGGATCGACTCGGTGGCGGCGCCGTCGACCACCAGCACCAGCGCGGCTTCGGGTTCGGGGAAGCCCGTCAGGTAGTGGAAGTAGCTGTCCCAGCGGTACGGATACTCGCTGTCGCGGTTGCGTGCGACCTCGGGCGCCGTAAACGCGATCGCGATGCCGCCGCCGTGCGCGCGCATCGTGTCGGCCAGTCGTTGTCTTCGCGTCGAATAGGGCAGCATGCGGATCCTCGTTGCGGCGTCGCGCCGGCCGGCGACACTCAGGCGGGCGTGCCCGCCGGGCGCATCCGCGTTTCAAGGTTCAATTGTGCATCGAGTTCGGCCAGCCGCTGCGGGGTGCCCACGTCGGTCCATCGGCCGCCGAAGTACTCGGCGCCGGCGCGCGCGCGCGCGGCCGCGTCTCGCAGAAGCGGCGCGAGCGGGGCTTTCGCGCCGCTCGCGATGCCGGCGAACAGATCCGCGCAGTAGACGCCGATGCCGCTGAAGGTCAACCGCGGCGAGCCGTCCGGGCGGAGCAGTCCGTCGCGCAGTGCGAAGTCGCCGCCCGGGTTGTGGGCGGGGTTCGCGATCAGCACGCACCAGGCCGACAGGTCGGCCGCCCGCATCTGCGCGGCGATCGTCAGCGCCCGCCCCGGCTCGAAGTCGGTGTACACGTCGCCAGCCGTCACGAGGAACGGTCCCTCGCCGAGCAGCGGCAACGCGCGCGCGATGCCGCCGGCGGTCTCGAGCGCCTCGCCTTCGGCCGAGTAGCGGATCCGCAGGCCCCAGCGGGCGCCGTCCCCGAGCGCCGCCTCGATCATCGAGCCGAGGTGCGCGTGGTTGATCACCACGTCGACGATGCCGGCGCGTCGCAGCGCCAGCAGCTGCCACTCGATCAG
>DAORSF010000456.1:0-2059 GCA_035443405.1 Burkholderiaceae bacterium
CGCTCGAAGCCGGCGATCGACGGGCGCGCCACCAGCGCGTTGCGGTGAATGCGCACGAAGCGGTCGCTGAACTCCTCTTCGAGCGAGGTCAGCGATTCCTCGATCAGGAACTCGCGCTCGCGGGTTCGCACGGTGATGTACTTGAGTTCGGCCTTCAGGTAGACGACCTGCTCGAGCGGCACCAGGATCACGCGGCCGCGCTCGTGCACCGACAGGTGCCGGCGTCGCGTGTTGGTGGCGCGCGCCAGCTGGTCGATCGCCTGCGCGTGCTCCTGCGGCATGCGCGTCAGCGCGCGCTGCAGCGCCTGCTTGAGGCGTTCGGCGCGCACCGGCTTGAGCAGGTAGTCGATCGCCCTCACCTCGAAAGCGTCGACCGCGAACTCGTCGAACGCGGTGACGAAGATGATCAGCGGCATCGGCCTGGGCGTGTCGCCAGACTGCGCGCGCGCCGAGATGTGGCGTGCCAGCTCGATGCCGGTCATCCCCGGCATCTGGATGTCGAGCAGCACGATCTGCGGCTGCGCGACCTCGATCTGCGACAGCGCTTCGGGCGCATTGGGCGCCTCGCCGACGATGCGGTGGGGAAACTCGGGCGCGAGGTCGGCCAGCAGCTCGCGAAGGCGCGAGCGCGCGACCGGTTCGTCGTCAACGATCAGGATCGATGGGGCGTCTGGCATCTCGGCGTCTTCTCTCTTTGCGGTAGGGGAAATGGACGATCACGCGGAACTGACCGTCGGCGGTAGAGGTCTCGAGCTGGCCTTCGACGTCGAAAGTCAGGTCGAGCCGCTCGCGCACGTTCGACAGCGCCATGTGATTGCCCGGACGGGTGGGCGGAGCATCGGGAAGCGGGTTGGCGATCTCCACGCGCACGCGATCGCCGCTCTTGGAGATCGCGACGTGGATCTCGCCGGGGGCCTGGTTGGGCTCGATGCCGTGATGGACCGCGTTCTCGATCAGCGGCTGCAACAGCAGCGAAGGCAGCAACGCGTCGCCGGGCATGCCGTCGAGCTCCCACTGCACGGCGAGGCGCTCGGCAAGGCGCAACTTCTCGATCGTCAGGTACTCCTTGCACAGCAGCACCTCGTCGTCGAGCGGCACCAGCTCGCGGCTGTCCTTCATGAACACGCGGAACAGGTCGGCCAGGTTCTCGAGCGTGCGTTCGGCCTTGCGCGGATCGCTGCGCATCAGCCCGAGCACGGTGTTGAGGCTGTTGAACAGGAAGTGCGGCCGGATCCGCGCCTGCAGCGCCTGAAGGCGCCCCTCGGCCTGGGACGGCTGCAGCGACAACTGGCGCAGCCGAAGGTATTCGATCAGCGCCCAGGCTGCCGACACGGCCAGCAGCACGCGCGGCGCGAGCCACAGCGCGAGCTCCGCCGCGCTTCGCCCGGGCGCCGACACGCTCGCCAGCGCGACCGCGATGGTCAGCACCGCCGGCACGCCCAGCCCGACCGTCCACTGCACCCAGCGCGGCAAGCCGTTGACCGTCCGGCGCAGCGGGCACAGCAGCAGCAGTGACGCGGCGGCGACCGCGTCCACGCGCAGCGCGGTCTCGAGAGTCGGCCAATAGGCTGCGCCGGCGGCCGGCAGCAGCCAGGCCAGCAGCAGCACGCCGAGATTGAGCGGAAGCAGCACGCGCACCATCGTGCCGAGGTTGCAGCAGTCGGGCAGCACCGGCAGGTCGGCGCCATCGGTGAGGCGACGACGCGGCGGGCCGGACGCCTGTTCGGCGCTCGCCGCCGGCACCCCGGCGCCGGCCGCCGCTCGGTCGGCTGCGACGCTGCCCGCCGCTGCGACTGCCGCGCGGGGCGCCATCGCAAGATCCGGCGAAGCGGCTCCGTGCGGCGCCGCCGGTCCCGGCTCGCTCATCGATTTTTCCCTTGCTGCGTCGAAACGCCTGCCGCGGCCGATGCCGTCGGGGCGATCCGTATAATCCGGCTCTAGAGGCCCTTCCTCTGCCGCGGACGATTATGACAGATCAGCTTGCCAAGAAATCCGAAGCGTGGTCTGCGCGCTTCTCGGAACCCGTCAGCGAGTTGGTCAAACGCTACACGGCCTCGGT
>DAORSF010000457.1:0-2048 GCA_035443405.1 Burkholderiaceae bacterium
TGGCGTCGCGCAACTCGAAGCGGGCCACCGGCTGGATCCGTGCCTCGATCGCCTCAGGCGTCATCGCTTCGGCGCCGGCGCCGGTGCGCGGGCTCGTGCCGACGAACTTGACGAGCAGCACGATGATCGCGATCGGCACGACGAATGCCAGAACGACCACGGTGATCAACTGCCGGGGGGTCTTGATGAAACTCTGGTGATCGTCGCTCATTCTGACGCAGCCGGTTGGAGTCGAAGCTCGGGATTATATCCGCTACTTCTTCTCGTCTTCCCCTTCCTTCTTGCTCCGCAGCCGGTCCTCGATTTCGTGCTCGATCTTGCGCAGCATCCGCTCGCCGGGATCCTTCCAGTCGCCGCCGGCGGCCCGCGCCATGTACGCGGTTGCGCGGGCAAACTCCTCGAGCGTCAAGTCCGGCTTGCCGCCGCGCGGCGGCATGCCGCGAACGCCGACCCAGGCGTGCGCGGTGAGGACGTCCTGCCCTTCCTCGATCAGCGGTTTCCACGCTTCGCGGTCGCCGAGTTGCGGCGACTTCTCCACCTTGGTGGCGTGGCAAGCCAGGCACACGTCGCGGTAGACCTGCTCGCCGGACGCGAGATTGCGGCCGGGCGTCGGCGCGGAAACGCAGGCGGCGGCAGAGGCCGCAGCAACTGCGATGCCGATCGATCTCGGCCATCGCAGGCCATGAACGGGACCGGACCGTGACGTGACCACTGGCGCCTCCATGCTCGTGTCGCCCGGATCTTAGCGGAAGCGCGCGGCGGCGAGCGGCGATCGATGGTCGCGCGCGGCGTGGGTTAGACTCTTGCGCATGTGGGCTCGCATCCGCGCCGTGCTGACCGTACTGGTCGTGCTGGCGATTCCCGTGCAGGGATTCGCCGTTGCAACCATGCTGTCGTGCGGGCCGGGTCACGAGCGCATGGCCGGCGGCGCCGTCGGCGGCCACGCCCACGATGCCGCCGCCCACGATGCCGCGATCGCACCGCATGGCCACGATCGTCACGACGGCGTCGCGGCGCACGTCCCCGCCGCATACGGGTCGGGCGACGTGGCGGCGCCGGCTCGGGCGCCCTTCACGCCGCCGGCGGACTTCAAGTGCAGCGCCTGCGCGGCCTGTTGCGTTGCGTCGGCGATCCCGGCCGCGCCACTGGTCGTCGCAATCGACCGCGCCGCCTCGGAAGAGATTGCCTGCGGTCGGCAACCGTGCGTCGAGTTCGTCGTCGACCGGCCCGAGCATCCGCCCCGAGCCCTCCTCGCCTGAAGGCGACGGGGCGCGCACCGCAGCGCGCGCGTCCCGTACGACCCCGATCCGCAGCAGGCGGCCAGCGACGGCCGCCGTCCGTGACCCGATCCGTCGAGAAACCCATGCCCGTATCGCGCATTCGACCGCCGCTGGCGACGAGGCCGTCGTCCCTGTTCGCGCGCGCCGCGCGCGCCGCGCTCGTCGCTGCGGTCGCCCCGGCGCTGGCGGTCGCGCAGCCCGCCGAACCGGGTCCTGCGCGCCTCGAACCGCTGGATGCGGCGGCCGGCGTGCCCGACGCGCGGTACCGCTCGGCGTTCGCCGGTTATCGGGGCCTTGCCGACGAGCCGGTCGGCTCGTGGCAGGCGGCCAACGAAGCCGTCGAGCGCGCGGGCGGATGGAAGGCGTATGCGCGCGAGGCGGCCGAGCCCGAAGCGCCCGCGGCGAACCGGGCTCCGCATGGTCCGGCCGGCCGCGTTCACGGGAGCCAGCGGCAATGACACCGGGCCTGTCTGCAAACACCGCGGCGCGCGGGCCCGCGCCGCGGATCGCTGCGGCGATCGCGGTGCTTGCGCTCGGCGGTTGCGCGAGCTTCAGCACCGATGGCGGCTTCGAGGCCGTCGAGCAGGTCGCCGCCGAACACCTGGGCAAGGACGCGCGCTGGACGAGGTCCGATGCCGAACGGGACGCGGTCGACCGGCGGGTCGCGCAGCTGCTCGCCGCGCCACTGACGATGGACGCCGCGGTGCAGGTTGCCCTGCTGAACAACCGCGGCTTGCAGGCGGCCTACGCCGAGCTCGGCATCGCCGA
>DAORSF010000458.1:0-2044 GCA_035443405.1 Burkholderiaceae bacterium
ACCATCGGCACCGAGTCCTGGAACGCCGCGTGCACGCCCACCGAGCAGTTGGTGGCGCCGGGCCCGCGCGTGACCATCACCACGCCGGGCTTGCCGGTGAGCTTGGCCCAGGCGTCGGCCATGAACGCCGCCCCGCCTTCCTGGCGGCAGACCACGAAGCGGATGCGCTCGCGGTGCCGGTACAGCCCGTCGAGCACCGCCAGGTAGCTCTCCCCAGGCACCCCGAACACCATGTCGACCCCCTGCGTCGCCAGCGCGTCGGCGAGGATCTGTCCTCCGGGGCGTGCGTTCGGTTCTGCCGTGGCCTGGGTCAAGACGGTCTCCTTCCGGGGTCGGCGAATTGTAGAGCGACGCGGCGCGCGGACTCGTCGGGTCGCGCCGGGGGCTCGCCGCCTTCGGGGGATAATGCCGGCCATGTTCACGGCGGCCGACCACGACTTCATGCAGCGGGCGCTGCAGCTGGCCCAGTTCGGGATGGCGACGACGACGCCGAACCCTCGCGTCGGCTGTGTCGTCGTGCGCGACGGCGAGATCGTCGGCGAAGGCTGGCATCGGCGCGCCGGCGAAGCGCATGCCGAAGTGCTGGCCCTGGCGCAGGCCGGCGAGCGCGCGCGCGGCGCCACGGCGTACGTCACGCTCGAGCCGTGCAACCACCACGGTCGCACGCCGCCGTGCGTCGACGCGCTTCTCGACGCGAAGGTCGGCCGCGTGATCGCGGCGATGGAGGACCCGAACCCTTCGGTCAACGGCGAGGGTCTCGAGCGCCTGCGCGCCGGAGGCGTCGACGTGCGTTGCGGCTTGCTGCGGCAGGAGGCGCGCGAGCTGAACATCGGCTTCGTGTCGCGGATGGTGCGCAACCGGCCGTGGGTACGGCTCAAGGTCGCCGCGAGCCTCGATGGGCGCACCGCCTTGCCCGACGGTCGCAGTCAGTGGATCACCGGGGAGGCGGCGCGCGCGGACGGACACGCGTGGCGCGCCCGCGCGTGCGCGGTGCTGACCGGCATCGGCACGGTTCGCGACGACAACCCGCAACTCACCGTGCGCCACCTGCAGACGTCGCGACAGCCGCTGCGCGTTCTGGTCGACTCGCGCTTCGAGGTCAATCCGGCGGCGCGCATCCTCGAGGGCGGTAGCACGCTGGTCGTGTGCGCCGTGGACGAGGCGCAGCGCGTCGCCAAGACATCGGCGCTGAACGAGCTCGGTTGCGAAGTCATCGCGCTGCCCGACGATCGCGGCAAGGTCGACCTGCCCGCGCTGCTTCGCGAACTCGCGCGACGCGGCGTCAACGAACTGCACGTCGAGGCCGGCTACCGGCTCAACGGGTCGTTGCTGCGCGAGAACTGCGTCGACGAGTTGCTCGTCTACATGGCGCCGACGCTGCTCGGCAACTCGATGGGACTCGCCGACCTCGCGCCTCCCGAGTCGCTCGACGGGCGGCTCGTGCTGCACTGGCAATCGGTCGACCGCGTCGGCGACGACCTGCGCCTTCTGGCCCGGCTTCCCGAAAGGATCTGACCCATGTTCACCGGAATCGTGGCCGCCGTCGGCCGGATCGAGCGCGTCGAACCCCTCGGCGAGGATGCAGGTGTCCGACTGACCATCGACGCCGGCCTCCTCGACCTGTCGGACGTCGCGCCGGGCGACTCGATTGCGATCCAGGGCGCGTGCATGACCGCGGTCGACATCGACGGGCCGCGGTTTCGGGTCGAGGTCTCGAAGGAAAGCCTGACGAAGACCAGCGGGCTCGACCGCCCCGGCGAGGTCAACCTCGAAAAGGCGATGCGCCTGGACGACCGGATCGGCGGGCACCTCGTGTCCGGGCACGTCGACGGGCTCGGCGAGGTCGTGTCGTTCGAGCCGATCGCAGAGTCCTGGCGACTGGTGCTGCGCGCGCCGTCCGGGCTGGCGAAGTACTTCGCCTACAAGGGCTCGGTCACGGTGAACGGCGTCAGCCTGACGGTGAACCGCGTGCAGGACGTCGCCGCGGGTGCCGAGTTCGAGATCAACCTGATCCCGCACACGATCGCGGTCACGACGCTGAAGT
>DAORSF010000459.1:0-2037 GCA_035443405.1 Burkholderiaceae bacterium
TTCGCCGCGCTGTCGTCGGTGGGACTCGGCGGCGAGACGCTCGGCGGGCGTACCATCGTCGGCGGGCTGATGATCCTCGGCGCGACGCTGCTCGCCTCGCTGCAGGCCGGCATGCCGCCCGACCCCGCGCACGCTACCGGAGACCGCGCTTCATGACGACCGCCTACGACTTCGACGCACCTTCCATCGCGGGCCGCAAGGTCGCGCTCTCGAAGTACCGCGGCAAGGTGCTGCTGGTCGTCAACACCGCGAGCCAGTGCGGACTGACGCCGCAGTACGCCGGGCTCGAGGAGCTGTACCGCAAGTACCACGACCGCGGCCTCGAGATCCTCGGCTTTCCGTGCAACCAGTTCGGCGCGCAGGAGCCCGGCAGCGAGGGCGAGATCGCGAAGTTCTGCGAGACGCAGTTCGGGCTGAGCTTCCCGATGTTCGCCAAGGTCGACGTCAACGGCGACGCGGCTCATCCGCTGTTCAAGTGGCTGCGCGCGGAGGCGCCGGGCCTGCTCGGTTCGGAGGCGATCAAGTGGAACTTCACCAAGTTCCTGGTCGATCGCGAAGGGCGGGTCGTCGAGCGCTTCGCGCCGACCACTGCGCCGGCGGACCTGGCGCCGGCGATCGAGAAGCTGCTCTAGCCCGAACTTCGAGCGCCGTCGCCTTCGGCCCACAGGTCGCGATAGTCGGCCGCGATCGCGTCGAGGACGAGGTCGCGCTCGCCGAGCACCGGCCACAGGTCGATGCGCAGCGCCGGGTGCTGGGTGCAGACGTGAGCGAGCAGCGCCGGCACGTCGCGCTTCAGGTGCCCGCCCTGCGCCCAGAACACCGGCGCGACGGCGATCCGGGTCGCCCCGTCGTCGACCGCCGCGGCGACCGCCTCGGCCAGCGTCGGGCTCATCAGTTCGAGAAACGCCGGAACCACCGGAACCTGCGGCAACTTGCCGCGCAGGCGTTCGGCGAGCGCGTCGATCGGCTCGCGCCAGGCCGGGTCTCGCGCGCCGTGCGCGAACAGGATCAGTGCAGCGGTCATCGTCAGCCCTTCAGCAGCTGTCGCAGGTCCTGCGCGATCGGCTCGGCGCCGGCGCCGTGCTTGAGGAACAGCCGCAGCTTGCCCTGCGAGTCGTAGACGTAGCTGCCCGCGGTGTGGTCGACCGTATAGGTGGTGGGCGTCTTGCCCGGCACCTTCTGGTAGAAGACCTTGAAGGTCTTCGCGGTGCGCGCGGTGGCCTCGGCGTCGCCGTAAAGGCCGAGGAAGCGCTTGTCGAACGCCGGCACGTACTGCGAGAGCAGCTCCTGCGTGTCGCGCTCGGGATCGACGCTGACGAACAGCACCTGCACGCGATCGGCGTCGGGGCCGAGCAGCCGCATGACCTCGGCGAGCTCGGACAGGGTCGTCGGGCAGACGTCCGGGCACTGCGTGTAGCCGAAGAAGATCACCACGACCCTGCCGCGGAAATCGGCCAGCGTGCGCGGCTTGCCGTCGTGCCCGGTGAGCGCGAAGTCGGACGCGAAATCGGCGCCGGTGACGTCGGTGTTGCGGAACCCGGGCTTGCTGTCGCAGCCGGCGAGCGCGAGCGACAGGCCCAGCGTCAGCACGGCGATGGCGGCGCGCAGGCCACGCGCGAAGCGCGGCGTCGCGGAAAGGAGCTCGATCATGGGTGCCTCAGCCTTCGGGCGCTCAGCCCATGTAGTGATCGACCAGCAGCGCGCCGAACAGCGCCGCGAGGTAGAAGATCGAATAGCCGAAGGACTTGCGCGCCAGCCCGTCGGAGTAGGCGCGCCACATCCGCCATGCATAGCCGACGAACACGGCGCCGAGCAACAACGCGCACGCGAGGTAGAACAGCCCGCTCATGCCGATCAGGTACGGCAGCAGCGACGCCGCGACCAGCAGCAGCGTGTACAGCAGGATGCTCAGTCGCGTGAACTCGGCGCCGTGCGTGACCGGCAACATCGGCAGCCCCGACTTGCGGTAGTCCTCGATGCGGTACAGCGCCAGCGACCAGAAGTGCGGCGGCGTCCAGACGAAGATGATCAGGAACA
>DAORSF010000460.1:0-1981 GCA_035443405.1 Burkholderiaceae bacterium
CTTCGAAGCCGGCGATGAACTCCGGCCGGCAATCCGGATAGCCGGAATAGTCGACGGCATTCACACCGCAGAACAGGTCGGTGCTGCCCAACACTTCGGCCCAGCCCAGCGCCATCGACAGCATGATCGTGTTGCGCGCAGGCACGTAGGTCGACGGGATGCCGACGCCCATCACGTGGCCGTCGTCGTCGGTCGGCACGTCGATGTCGGCGGTCAGCGACGATCCGCCGATGCTGCGCAGGTCGACGGTCACGGTCTTGTGGTCGACCGCACCGAGCGTGGTCGCGACGCGCGCGGCGGCATCCAGTTCCGAGGTATGCCGCTGGCCGTAGCGCACGCTGAGCGCATGCACGTCGAAGCCGGCCTCGCGGGCGATCGCCAGCACCACGGCCGAATCCATGCCGCCCGACACCAACACAACCGCAGGTTTGCGTTCGATCATCGGCCGGGCTCGTCGTTCCAAAGGAGTTTGTGCAGCTGCATCTGGAAGCGCACCGGCACGCGCTCGGCGACGATCCAGTCGGCCAGCTCGCGCGCCGGCAGCTGGGCGGCGCTGGGCGAGAACAGCACGTCGCAGATCTCATGCAGGCGATGCTCGGCGACGATGCCTCTCGCCCAGTCGAAGTCGGCGCGCGAGCAGAGTACGAACTTGACCTGATCCCGCGGCGTCAGCAGCGGCAGGTTCTCCCACAGGTTGCGGTCGACTTCGGCGGAACCCGGCGTCTTGATGTCGAGCACCCGCGACACGCGCTGGTCGACGCCCTCGATGCTGATCGCACCGGAGGTTTCCAGCGAGACGCTGTAACCGGCGTCGCACAACTTCGACAGCAATGACAGGCAGCGCTTCTGCGCCAGTGGCTCGCCGCCGGTGACGCAGACGTGGCGGGCACCGTGGCGCGCGACCTCGGCCAGGATTGCATCGATGTCCCACCACTCGCCGCCGTGGAAGGCGTAGGCGGTGTCGCAGTACTGGCAGCGCAGCGGGCAGCCGGTCAGGCGCACGAACACGGTCGGCCAGCCGGCGTCGCGGGCTTCACCCTGCAGGGACAGGAAGACCTCGGTGAGCTTCAGGCGATCAGGCGGGTAGTCGGTCACCGGGGCGGTGGCCGGGTCGGTGACGGCGTTCATGCGGGCATTTTAAGCGAAGCGCCGCCTATGGCAGCGCCGGGACGCGCTTCAGCGATTGCCGCTGATCTGCATGGCGCGCAGGCGGTCGTCTGCGGTGCGCGCGACATCGGAGTTCGGATGGCGCTGCAGCACCTGGCGCAGGGTGGCGTCGGCCTCAGCGTATTGCTTCAGCCCGTACTGCGAGAGGCCGAGCTTGAGCAAGGCCCCGGGCGCCTTGTCGTGGGTCGGGAAGCGGTCCAGCAACGAGCGGAACTGGTCGCCGGCGAGTGCGTAGTTCTGGGTGACGTAATAACTCTCGCCCAGCCAGTACAACGCGTTCGGGGCGTACTGCCCGCCCGGGAATGCGCCGAGGAAGTCGCGAAAACGCCGCGAGGACTCGACGTAATCGCCGCCCTTCAATGCCTCGAACGCGAAGTTGTAGGCGCTGCGCTCGTCCATCCCGGCCATCACCCCGGCGACCGGCTCCGACGGCGTGACGCCACCGGACGAGGTGATCGGCGTGGCAGGTGGCGAAGACGGAACCGCCGACGATGACGGCGCCGGCGCGCCGCCTTCGAGCCGGTTGAGTCGACCATCGAGGTCGAGGTACTGGCTGCGCTGGCCCTGCTTGGCCTGTTCGAGCTGCTGCTGCAGTTCCTCGATCTGGCCGCGCAGCGCCTGCACCTCGGAACGCAGCTGGCCGAGCTGGTTGACCAGCTCGGTGGCGCCCTGATCGCCAGCGGCACGCTGTTCCAGCACAGCCACGCGGTCAGCGAGGCTGGCGCGCTGGGCGAAGGCCAGCGGCGATGCACCCAGCATCGCCACCGACATCACGACGGCAGTCGCGATCCGCATCACTTGGCGCTGTAGACCA
>DAORSF010000461.1:0-1971 GCA_035443405.1 Burkholderiaceae bacterium
ATCGACGCGGCGGCGATCCCCTTGCCCAGCGAGGACACCACGCCACCGGTGACGAAGACGAATTTGGTCATGAGGCTCGGCCGGTAAACCGCGATTATATAGGCGAAGCGCCCGCTCTCCAGTCTATTCTCGGGCCGGTTTCGACCACGGCAGCCAGACGCGCACCTCGGTGCCGCCGGCCTCGCCGCGGGCGATCGCGCACCGGCCGGCGCAGGCCGCGGCGCGAAGGCGGAGGTCCTCGAACGCCCCGCCGGCCGGCCCCGCGTCGTCGTCAGCCACCCAGGGCCGCCCGTCGTCGCTGACCTGCAGCCGCAATTCCGCGTCCTCGCGGATCGCCGACACGACCACGGTGTCGGCGCCGCCTTCGCCCAGCGCACGCTCGAGCGCGTGGTCGGCGATTCGCCACGCGAGGGACTCGACGCCGGGCTCGCCCAGGCCGAAGTCCCGGTCCTTCGACGGGTCGAGCAGCAGCTCGATCCGCGCGCCGGGATGGCGCAGGCGCCAGTCCGCCACCAGCGCGCGCAGACCATCGGGCAAGGATTCGCCCTGCATCTCGTCGCCGTGCACGCGTGCCACCAGCGTGCGGATCGTCGACGACATCGACTCGGCGCTGCGACGGATCAGCATCGCCAGCTCGGACAGCGACGGTTCGCGCCGCGTCAGCCGCGCCTCGAGCGTCTCGGCCATCGCGTGAAGGCCGGCCAGCTGCTCGCCGAGCTCGCGCTGCACCGCGCTGCTCAGTTCGCGCCGCTGCGCCTCCAGCTCGCGCTCGAAGCGCAAGGCCATGTCGCGCTGCAGGTCGCGCTCCGCCTCGACCTCGCGCAGGCGCGCCAGGGCCTGGTCGAGCGCGGCTTCGGGTTGCAGGGTCAGGTGGCTGATGCCGTGTCGCTCTTTCATCGTTCGCCTCAGTTCGTCGAGGATGCGCGGCCAGTGCGCGATGTCGTCGATCGCAAGATGCGCGGCCAGCGCCGGGCGCCCGTCGCCGAGCGACCAGAGATGCAGATCGTGCACCGAGTCGACCCCGCGAGGGCTGCGCAGCGACGCGCCGACCGCTGCGAAGTCGACCCCGCGCGGCGCCGCATTCATCAACACGAGGCCGCTCTCGCGCAGCAGCCGCACCGTAGAGAGGAGCAACAGCGCCGAGATCGCCAGCGTCAGCACCGGGTCGATCAGCGTCCACCCGCTGAACCAGACGGTGGCCAGCGCGACGATCGCGATCAGCGAGCCGGCGAAATCGCCGATCACGTGCAGCAGCGCGGCACGCGTATTGAGCTCGTGGCGATCGCCGTGCAGCAGTCGCCAGACCGCGGCATTGACCACGAGGCCGACGACGGCCACCGGCAGTGCGATCGACGCGTCGATCGGCGGCGGCGAACGCATTCGGCCGAACGCTTCGTGCACGATGAAACCGAGCACGCCGAGGTAGAACAAGCCGTTCACCAGCGCGGCCAGCGGCTCGATGCGCCCGTAGCCGAAGCTCATCGCCGGTTGCGGCTTGCGCCGCGACAGCCACTGCGCGCCCCAGGCCAGCGCGAGCGCGGCCGAGTCGGTCAGCATGTGCACGCCGTCGGAAGCCAGCGCGAGCGAGCCGCTCGCAAGGCCGACCACCACTTCGAGCACGCCGAAGCCGAGCACGATCAGCAGCGACCAGCCGAGCGCCGACGACGGTGCCCTGACGCGGTGGTGCGGGTGACCGTGATCGTCCCCGGCGCGTGGGTGCGCGCCGTGCGCGTCGGACTCGTGCGCTGCTTGCGGATCGGTCATCGTGGGTAGGCGCTCCACCGGGTCGCGCGCACGGCGCTGCCGGTCCGGCCGATTGTAGCGGGCCCTTATAATCGCTGCCGAGACGCCAACGACCCGTGCGAGGACAACGATGAGCAAGGTATTCCCGAGCGCCGCTGCCGCCCTGGCAGGAGTGGTCGCCGACGGCCAGACGATCGCCGTCGGCGGCTTCGGCCTGTGCGGCATCCC
>DAORSF010000462.1:0-1898 GCA_035443405.1 Burkholderiaceae bacterium
GGCCGTCGCACAGCATCACCACGACGTCGGCGTCCCCGGCCACCTGCAGCGCGGTCCGGTTCAACACCCGGTTCAGCGCGCCGCCGCTGCGGGTCTGGTAGCCGGGGCTGTCGAGGAACAGCAGTTGTGCGTCGGGCCGCGTGACGACGCCGACGATCCGGTGGCGCGTGGTTTGCGGGCGGTCCGACGTGATCGACAGCTTCTGGCCGACGAGCCGGTTCAGCAGGGTCGACTTGCCGACATTCGGACGGCCGACGATCGCGACATGCCCGCAGCGGAACATCGGCGAATCGGCGGGTATCAGGCCGCGCGGGCCGGGCGCGCTTCCTCGAGGCCGGTGGGCGGCAGCGCGCATGCCGGTGCGGTCTCGCTGCCGGGCTCGTCGCCGCTGGCTGCAACCGCCTCGGGAACGGCGGCAGCGGACGGGCGGACGCCACGCGCCGCGCGCTCCGGGGCTTCCGGCGCATCGGCCTTCGCCTCCTTCTCGGGCTTCTCGGGCTTCTCGAGTTTGTCCGGCTTGTCGGGCTTGTCGAGCTTGTCGGCCTTCTCCGGCTTGTCGGCACGCGCCCTCGTGCGGCGCCCGGCGGCAGGCACCATCGCCTGCGCCGCGTCGAGCGCGCCGCGCGCCGCCGCCTGCTCCGCGGCCCGGCGGCTTGCGCCGCTGCCGAGCACCTGGATCTTCAGCTTCGGGATCGAGCACTCGACTTCGAACATCTGGCTGTGCGCCGCGCCGTGCGTCGCGACGACCGCGTAGACCGGCAACGGCAGCTTCTTGCCCTGCAGGTGTTCCTGCAGCAGCGTCTTGGCGTCCTTGCCGAGCGTCTTCGGGTCGACCGACTTCAGCACCGGTTCGTACAGGGTCCCGATCACCGACTGCGCGGCGTCGAACCCCGCGTCGAGGAACACCGCGCCGACGATCGCCTCCAGCGTATCGCCGAGAATCGACGGGCGGCGAAAACCGCCGCTCTTCAACTCGCCCTCGCCGAGCAACAGGTGCTGGCTCAGGCCGAGGCGCTGGGCGATCTCGTACAACGACTGCTGCTTGACCAGGTTGGCGCGCAAGCGCGACAGGTCGCCTTCGTCGAGGCGCGCGAAGTGCCGGTACAGCATTGCGGCGACCACGCAGTTCAGGATCGAGTCGCCGAGGAACTCGAGTCGCTCGTTGTTGGGCTGGCCGTGGCTGCGGTGCGTCAACGCCTGCCGCAGCAGCGAGGCATCGGCAAAGCAATGCCCGAGTTGCCGCTGCAGGTCGTCCAGGCTCATGGGACCGACACCATTACCGGCTGCTCCCCCGGTAGTCGATGACCAGCGACGCCGGGCCGACCAGCGGGATGCGCTTTTCGTACTGGAACGACACGACCGTGGTGCCATCCGGGCGCTTCTCGATCACGAGGTCCTTGCCGCTGATGGAGGTGATGTCGTCGATCGCGGCGTAGCGATCGAACGCGGACTGGAAGTCGCGCGGGGTGTTGCCGCCGCTCGTCGCGACCTTGGTGACCGCGCCGCGGATCGCGTTGTACTCGAGCGCGGATGGCACGACCTTCATCGCAACGAGTGCCACGGCCACGATCACCGCGCTGACCGCCAGCAGGCCGAGCAGCGACAACCCGCGTTGCGCGCGACGCGGGGCGACGACGGGATACGGAACGCGGATCGCACTCATTGGAACCTTCCGATGCGGCTCAGGTCGCCGAAATTCATCCAGATGAAGAACGCCTTGCCGACGATGTTCCGCTCGGGAACGAAACCCCAGAAGCGGCTGTCCAGGCTGTTCTCCCGATTGTCTCCCATCACGAAGTAGTGCCCCGGAGGGACGGTGCAGTCGACGCCCCGACTGACGTATCGGCACTGGTCGAAGTGGGGAAAGCGCAGCACAGGCTGAATGTCAGACGGTTTCT
>DAORSF010000463.1:0-1793 GCA_035443405.1 Burkholderiaceae bacterium
CCCGGATTGTGATTCCGGTTGTCGTGGGTTCGAATCCCATCGCCCACCCCATTTTCCAGCCGTCATGAACCAGAACGAACTGAAGCGCGCCGCGGCACGGGCGGCGCTCGACGAACTCGTCGACGGCGCGATCGTCGGCGTCGGAAGCGGCTCGACGGTCGAGATGTTCATCGAAGCGCTGCATGCTCGGCGCGATCGCATCGCGGGCGCGGTATCGAGCTCCGAGCGCAGCGCCGAGCGCTTGCGCGCGGTCGGCATCGTCGTGCTCGACCTCAATCAGGTGATCGCCGCCGGCCACAGCATCCCGGTCTACGTCGACGGCGCCGACGAAATCGACGGCGCGTTGCGGATGATCAAGGGCGGAGGCGGCGCGCTCACGCGCGAGAAGATTGTCGCCGCGGCCAGCGACCGCTTCGTCTGCATCGTCGACGCGTCGAAGTGCGTCGAGCGGCTTGGGAAGTTCCCGCTGCCGGTCGAGGTGATCCCGATGGCGCGTGAACTGGTCGCGTCGCGGCTGCGCGCGCTCGGCGGCGCGCCCGTCCTGCGCGAAGGTTTCGTCACCGACAACGGCAACCTGATCCTCGACGTCGCCGGGCTTCGGCTCGACGATCCCGTCGCCTTCGAGTCCGAAGTCAACCAGTGGCCAGGGGTCGTGACCGTCGGCCTGTTTGCCAGGTCCGGGGCAGACATGGTTATCATTGCTGCGCCTGAAGGTATCGAACGTCGCATGGCGCCCGGGGCGGGGATCTGAGATCCGTCGTTCGGTCCGGCGACCCGTCAAGATCGAATTCGTCCGGGGAGACTGAACGATGATCCGTTTCGAGGCGCTGCGGCCGCAGCATGACGATCGGCTTGCCTTCCTCAAGGGGTTCCTGCGCGAACCCAAGGGAGTCGGCTCGGTCATACCCAGCTCGCGGTTCCTCGAGCGCAAGATGGTCAGGACGGCAGGCGTCGCGCAGGCCGAGTCGGTGATCGAGCTCGGGCCTGGCACCGGCGGCACGACGCGTGCGATCCTCGCGGCGATGCCCGAGCACGCGACGCTGCTGGCGATCGAGCTCGACCCGATGTTCGCCGACCACGTGCGCACCATCGACGACCGGCGCCTGATCGTGCATCAGGGTAGCGCCGAGAACCTGGCCGAACTGATCGCCGCGCATCGCCTGCGCGCACCCAACGCGATCCTGTCCGGCATTCCGTTTTCGACGATGCCGGAAGACGTCGGTACGCGGATCATCGAGGCGATTCGCGACGTCCTGGCGCCCGGCGGCTGTTTCGTCGCCTACCAGTTCCGCGGCGCGGTCGCCGACCGGGCGAGGCCCATCCTGGGCGAGCCCGAGGTGTCGCCCGAGTTCCTCAACATCCCGCCGATGCGGGTGTACTGCTGGCGCAAGCGCTGAGTCGCGCGCGCCCCGGCAGCGGGCGCTCGTCGCCGCTACGCCTTCGGCGGCACGTAGCCGGCCGGCTTCTCTGCACCGGCGCCGAAGAAATACGCCTCCATCTGCGTCGCCAGGTACTTGCGCGCACGCGCGTCGGCGAGGTTCAGGCGGTTCTCGTTGACCAGCATCGTCTGGTGCCGGATCCAGCCTTGCCACGCCTCTTTCGAGACGTTCTCGTAGAGTCGCTTGCCGAGTTCGCCCGGGTACGGCGGAAAGTCGAGGCCTTCGGCCTCGCGCTGCAGCTTGATGCAGAACACGGTTCGCGACATTCGGACTCCTACAGGGGCTTGATCAGCACCAGCGATTTTCGCTGCCAGTTGTACAGGCCGCGGCGTTGCGTCGGCAGCTGGTCGACCG
>DAORSF010000464.1:0-1777 GCA_035443405.1 Burkholderiaceae bacterium
GCGCCTGGAGGTTCTCCTCGGTCGTGTCCTGCGGCAGTCCGCGGAACTCGTCGGCCAGCGTGCCGAGGAAGGCGTCGAAGCAGCGCGTGACCGCAATCTCGTCGTAGCGCACGCCGAGCCGGCCGGCCATGTCGCGCGCGTCGACGAGCGAGATCTCCGCGGTGTACGGTGAAGGCATCATGACCGTGCGCACGCGCTCGGCGCCGAGCGCGTCGACCGCGATCGCCAGCGTGAGCGCCGAATCGATCCCGCCCGACAGTCCGATGATCGCGCCCGGAAAACCGTTCTTGCCGAGGTAGTCGCGCACGCCGAGCACCAGCGCCGCATAGATCTGCTCCTCCAGCGGCGGCGTGGGCTGGATCGTGCCCGGCGCGAAGGTCGGCGAATCGCCGGCCGACAGTTCCGCCACCAGCAGGTCCTCGCGGAACGCCGGCGCCTGCGCCGCAAGGCCGCCCTGCCCGTCGAGGGCAAACGACAGGCCGTCGAAGACCAGTTCGTCCTGCCCGCCGACCAGGTTGGCTGCGAGCATCGGCAGGCCGAGCCGCGAGACGTTCTCGCGCGCCTTGTCGACGCGCGCGTGCTGCTTGTTCATGTGGAACGGCGAAGCGTTCATCGCGAGGATCGCCTGCGCACCGGCCGCGTGCGCACACTCGGGCGCGTAGCGGTACCAGAAGTCCTCGCAGATCAGCACGCCGAAGCGCACCCCGTCGACCTCGAACACCAGCGGCCGGTTGTCCGGCTCGAAGTACCGCTCTTCGTCGAAGACGTCGTAGTTCGGCAGGTCGTGCTTGTCGTACGCACCGACCACGCGGCCGCGATGCAGCAGCGACGCACCGTTGTAGCGCAGCCCGTCGCGCCGCCGCGGATGGCCCACCAGCAGGTACAGGTCGAGTCCGGCGGTCGCCCCGCACACCCACGCCAGCGCGCGGTCGCAGCCGTCGTGGAACGCGGCGCGCAACAGCAGGTCCTCGGGCGGATAACCCGACAGCGACAGCTCGGGCGTCACCAATACCCGCGCACCGAGTCCGGCCGCCTGCTGCGCAGCGGCGATAATCCGGTCGGCATTGCCGCGGAAATCGCCGACGACCTGGTTCAGTTGCGCTGCGGCGATTCGCATCGGAGGAAGCTTCGTTGTCGCACGGTCCGGTTCGCGACGATTATCGCACGCAGGTCCTCGACGATCTCTCGCGCGTCGCCGCAGACGACTGGAACGCGCTGGCTGCCGGGGGCGCCGGGCGCGCATCGGCGCAACCGTTCCTGCGCCACGAGTTCCTGCGCGCACTCGAACTGGCCGGCTGCGTCGGCGAGGAAACCGGCTGGATTCCGCGTCACCTGCTGTTGCGCGACGCGGCCGGCGCGCCTGCCGCGGCCGTTCCCGCCTACCTGAAGCTGCATTCGTACGGCGAGTACGTGTTCGACTGGGCCTGGGCCGACGCGTATCGTCGCCACGGGCTGCGCTACTACCCGAAGCTGCTGTCGGCGGTCCCGTTCACCCCGGTGCCGGGCACGCGCCTGGCCGCTCGCGACGGGGCGTCGCGAACGGCGGCGGCGCGCGCGCTGCTCGCGCTCGCGCAGTCGTCCCGGCTGTCGTCGCTGCACGTGCTGTTCCCACGGGCAGCCGAGGCCGAGGCGCTGCGCGGCGCCGGACTGACGCTGCGGCATGGCGTGCAGTTCCACTGGCGCAACGCCGGCTACGCCAGCTTCGAAGACTTCCTCGAGACACTCGCGCAGCCCAAGCGCAAGAAGATCCGCGCCGAGCGGCGCAAGGTCGCCGAGG
>DAORSF010000465.1:0-1569 GCA_035443405.1 Burkholderiaceae bacterium
CGGGCGTGGCGCTCTCCTACACGCCGGACTCCGGCTTCTTCTACTTCTTCAACCCGCAGATCCTCGAGCTGCTGGTAAAGATCGTCAACGGCTGCAGCCTGAACGGCGCCTATTGGTTCTTCTACGGCTCGACGTCGAACGTGGCGCTCCACTACACCGTCGAGGATCTGCACGCCTGCAAGACGAAGACGGTCGACGTGCCGCTCGGCCAGTTCGCCTCGAACGGCGACGTCGAGTTCTTCGGGCAGTCGTGCCCCTGAGTTGACTCCGCAACGCCGCGGACGGGATCGTCGGCCGCTGGCGGACTACGCCGACGGCGGGTCGAAGCACATCGCGCAGGCGCGCGGCAGCGCGCGGAAGCCGAGGAGCTCGACGTCGGTGGACAGGTAGCCGCTCTTGGCCGGCTCCGTGCGGAGCAGGTCCGTACTCAGATACTTCTTGTTGCTGTCGCAAAACACCGTGACGACGGTGGCGTCGGCGCCGATCTCGTTCTGGACCTCGAGCGCACCGAGGAAATTCGCGCCGGAGGAGATGCCGACAGCCAGGCCACGCTGCGCCAACGCCTGCGCCATGAGAATCGCATCGCCGTCGTGCGCGCTGACGACGGCGTCGAGCTCGTCCAGCTTGACGATCGCCGGAATGAACTCGTCGGAAACGCCCTGGATGCGATGCTGCCCGACCTTGTGCCCGGTCGACAGCGTCGGCGATTCCGCAGGCTCGAGCGGATGCACGCGAATGGCGGGCCTGCGTTCCTTCAGGAACCTGCCCACGCCCATCACCGTGCCACCCGTGCCGACGCCGGCCACGAAGGCGTCGGGCGCGAGGCCGCCTTGCGCCAGCTGCGACCAGATCTCCGGCCCCGTCGTGCGGTAGTGCGCCGCGACGTTGGCGTCGTTCGAGAACTGGCAAGGGAGGAAGACGGATGGATCGTCAGCCGCAAGTTCCTCCGACATCCGGATACTGCCGACGAATCCGCCCTGGGCGCGACTCACCAGCACGATCGTGGCGCCGAAGCTGGCGATCAGTGCGATTCGCTCGGCGCTCATCCAGTCGGGCATGAAGATCGTGACGGGATGGCCGAGCGCGCGCCCGACCGCGGAGAACGAGATCCCCGTGTTGCCGCTGGTCGCTTCCGCGATGCGCTTGCCGGGCTGCAGCGTACCGTCGCGATAGGCGCCTTCGACGATGAACAGCGCCATGCGGTCCTTGATGCTGCCGGTGAAATTGAGCGACTCCTGCTTGGCGTAGATCACCCGCGGCCGGCCCTTGTAGAGGAAGTCGATGGCGAGAAGCGGCGTGTTTCCGATCAGTCGGTGCAGCGCGGCAAAACGCTGACCGACGCCAGCGTCGATCGCGACAGTTTCGAACATCTGAAGCACCTCGCAGCCCATCCTATGGGCGATCGCCGACCGGCGAAAGGCCAGCGCGCGCTCGTCCTGGCACTGGCCCCGTCGTCGCCGGGTTCGCGCATCTCAGGAGAGCAGGACCTGTTTCAGGGAGGGGTCTATGGACGGAAGCCGGAGGAGTCGCGTTGCAAGGCGTATCGCAGCGGCAGCTTCCCGTTCCTGG
>DAORSF010000466.1:0-1550 GCA_035443405.1 Burkholderiaceae bacterium
CCCGGGCGGAGCGCGCGTCGCCGAGCCGCTGCGCCAGGAACTCGATCAGCACGCGAACCTTCGGCGACAGGTGCTTGCGGGTCGGGTACACCGCGTAGACGCCGAGCTCGATCGAGCGGTACTGCGGCATCGGTTCGACCAGCGTGCCGGCCGCGAGATCCTCGCCGACCAGGAAGGTGGGCTGCAGGATCACGCCCTGGTGCGCCAGCGCGGCGGCGAGGCAGGTGTCGCCGCTGTTGGTGTGCAGCCGCGGGCGCGTGCGCACGCTGACCCGGCCTTCGGGTCCGTCGAAGTGCCACTCGTCGCGGGTCGACCAGTAGGTGTACGAGATCACCGAGTGCCCGGCCAGCTCCCGCGGATGGCGCGGCGTGCCGCGCAGCTCGAGGTAGCGCGGTGACGCGCACAGCGCCATCCGCGTCGTCGACAGCCGCCTGCTGACCAGCGTCGAACTCGGCAGCGTCGCGATGCGGATCGCGAGGTCGTAGCCCTCGTCGACCAGGTCCACGATGCGATCGGCCAGCGTCACTTCGAGCGTGACCCCGGGGTGGGCGACCATGAACTCGCCCCACAGCGGCGCCAGGTGGCGCACGCCGAAGGTCACCGGCGCGTTGACGCGCAGCAGGCCGCTGGCCGCGCCGCTGCGCGAGCTCAGTTCCGCCTCGGCGTCGTCCACGTCGGCCAACAGCTCGCGACACCGGTCGAGGAACACCCGCCCCTCCTCGGTCAGCGACAGCCGTCGCGTGGTGCGATTCAACAGCCTGACGCCCAGGCGCGACTCGAGCTCGCCGACGTGGCGCGAGACTGCCGCCTTCGACGAGCCGAGCGCGTCGGCGGCCTTGACGAAGCTGCCGGCATCGACGACCGCGACGAAGGCCTGCATCTGCTGGAACTTGTCCATTGTCTCGATATTCGGAACAGTAAGTCCGATGATAGGCCATTTATCGCTGATGGCAGACCCTTTACAGTCCAACCCATGCCCGGCGACCGGAGTTCGACGGGCCGTCCCGATCCATCCGACAATCCCGAAGGAGTCCACCATGACCAACGCCCATCGCATCGACAGCGCCGCCCTCGTGCTGCGCCTGGCCCTCGGCGGCGTGCTGCTCGCGCACGGCCTGCTGAAGATCTTCGTGTTCACGCTTCCCGGCGCCGCCGGCTTCTTCGAGTCGGTCGGCTTCCCCGGCTGGACCGCGTACGTCGTCGCGCCGCTCGAAGCGATCGCCGGTGCCGCGATGCTGGTCGGCTACCGCTCGGCCCTGTTCGCCGCGGCGACGCTGCCGGTACAGGTCGGCGCGGGGCTCGTGCACGCGCCGAACGGTTGGCTGTTCAGCAACGCCAACGGCGGCTGGGAGTTCTCCGCGGTCCTGGTGCTTCTGAGCGTTGCGGTCTGGCTGCTCGGCGACGGCGCGTACAGCGTGCGGCGCGCGAGCCTGGAAGGCCAGCCGCAACTGGCCCGCGCCTGACCCGGTCGATGCCGGCAACCGGGATCGCGCCATGACACGCCTGCCCAGCCTGTTCGTCTCGCACGGCGCGCCGACCTATGCGATCGA